>JBBPYI010000089.1:0-14338 GCA_038200075.1 Mycobacteriales bacterium | reverse complement strand
CCGCGGCCCCACCGGCAGCGCGCCCCCCCCCGCTCGGGGCGAGCGGCCCGGTCCCGCGGGCGGATCGTGCGCAGCCCGACGACCCGCGCCACGCTGGCCACCGCGAGGGTCGCCAGCGGCGCGAGATCTGACAGGTCCACGCTGCCGACCGTACGGCCGACCTCCGACAGATCAGCTCTGCTCGTCCACAGGGCGCTTCTCGACCGGCTCCTGGGCTCCGTCCAGGCGAGCCATCGTCTCGATCACGCGCCGGGCGACGTCCTGCGCCGTCAGCCCGATGTCGGACAGCGTCTGGGCCCGGCTGGCGTGGTCCAGGAAGCGCTGCGGGATGCCGACGTCGCGGGTCGGCACGTCGATGTCGGCGTCGCGCAGCGCCTGACTGACCAGCGCGCCCACGCCGCCGACGCGGCCGTTGTCCTCCACCGTCACGACCAGGCGGTACGCCCGTGCGAGCTCCACCAGCTCCGGTGCGACGGGCGTGACCCAGCGCGGGTCGACGACCGTGACGCCGACGCCGTGCGCCGCGGCCCGGTCGGCGACCTCGAGGCCGAGTCGGGCCATCGACCCGACAGCGACGAGCAGCACGTCGTCGTCGGGGGCCTTGCGCAGGACGTCGACGACGCCACGTCGCTCGTACGCCGGGATGTCTTCGCCCACAGGACCTTTCGCAAACCGCACGGCCGTCGGTCCGTCGTTGACGGCCAGCGCCTCGCGCAGCTCCTCGCGCAGGGTCGCGCCGTCGCGGGGAGCCGCGATGCGGATGCCGGGCACCAGCTGCAGCAGCGACAGGTCCCACATCCCGTTGTGGCTGGCGCCGTCGTCGCCGGTGACGCCGGCCCGGTCGAGCACGAAGGTGACCGGCAGGCGGTGCAGCGCGACGTCCATCAACGCCTGGTCGAACGCCCGGTTGAGGAAGGTCGCGTAGAGGCACACCACGGGGTGCATCCCGCCCATGGCGAGCCCGGCCGCCGACGTGACGGCGTGCTGCTCGGCGATGCCGACGTCGAAGGTGCGCTCGGGATAGGCCTGGCTGAAGGCCAGCAGCCCGACCGGCTGCAGCATCGCGGCAGTGATCGCCACGACGTCAGGACGCTCGGCGCCGACCGCGACCATCTCCTCGGCCAGCACCCCGGTCCAGCCGCGGGCGCTGGGGTTGACCGCCTTGCCGGTGACCGGGTCGGTGACCGGTGCGACCGAGTGCAGGCAGTCGGCCTCGTCGTCAACGGCCGGCTGGTAGCCGAAGCCCTTGACCGTCACGGCGTGCACGATGACCGGCCCGCCGAAGGCCTTGGCCCTTCGCAGCGCGGACTCCATCGCGGCGGTGTCGTGGCCGTCCACCGGTCCGATGTACTTCAACCCCAGGTCCTCGAAGAGCACCTGGGGCTGCAGGAAGTCCTTGATGCCGCGCTTGAGCCCGTGCAGGGCGGTGTAGATCGGACGGCCGACGACCGGAGTGCGCGACAGGGTGGTCTTGACCGTGTCGAGCGTGCGCTCGTAGGTCTGCGTCGTCCGCAGGGTGGCCAGGTGGTCGGCGAGGCCGCCGATCGTCGGGGAGTACGACCGGCCGTTGTCGTTGACCACGATGACGACGGGGTTGTCGGTGGCGGCGATGTTGTTCAGCGCCTCCCAGCACATGCCACCGGTCAGCGCGCCGTCGCCGACGACGGCCACGACATGGCGGTGCTCGCCCCGCAGCCGGTAGGCCTTGGCCAGACCGTCGGCGTAGGACAGCGCGGTAGAGGCGTGGCTGTTCTCGACCAGGTCGTGCTCGGACTCCGCTCGGCTCGGGTAGCCCGACAGCCCGCCCTGCTTGCGCAGCGTGTCGAAGGCAGCGGCCCGGCCGGTGACCATCTTGTGGACGTAAGACTGGTGGCCGGTGTCCCACAGCACCTTGTCGCGCGGGCTGTCAAAGACGCGGTGCAGCGCGAGCGTCAGCTCGACCACGCCCAGGCTCGGGCCGAGGTGGCCGCCGGTGCGCGAGACGCTGTCGACCATGGCGTCGCGGATCTCCGCGGCCAGCAACAGCACCTGCGCCGGCGTCAGACGCTTGAGGTCATCGGGACCCTGGACGCGGTCGAGCAGGCTCACGGGCGGCTCCTGCCGGTCGGGGGTCGGATGCGGACTGATCCTAGAGCGGTCAACGCCGACCGGCTCGTCGATGTGCCGCGTACGGGAGTGGCGCTCGTCGCCTCACAACCTCGGCACGTGCCGCTCGCCGCGCAGCGCCGCGTCGACCAACCCGACCTGGCGGCCCACCACGAGCAGCCGCCGACCCTCCCGCTCGTACGCCGCGATCGCCGCGTCGACCACCTCCGGCGTCACGACTCCCCGCAGGTCGGCGCGGACCGTACGGATGCCGTCGCGCGCGGCCTGCACCGCGGATTGCACGTGGCTGGCGGCGAAGCGGGCCAGCACGACCGGGTGGCGACGCAGGACCTCGTGGGCGCGGTAGTCCGGCGGGCACAGGTCGAACAGCCAGCCAACCGCGCTGCGCTCCCAGTCAGGCGCCTGCGGCGGCAGCACCTCCGGCGGCCAGCCGGCAGGCACGAGCTGACGATCGCGGGTCACCTGTCTCCTTCTCGTCGGTGCGTCCGGGTCAAACCCCGGGCTCTGGCTGTCGAGACCATGCTCGTGCCCCCGTTCTCGGACGACGACGCCGCCAGCTCGTCGCCGGCGGGAGCATCGTGGTGCGGGCTGCGCGTGCCCTCCCTGGCCGGCTAGACCGGCTGCTGCAGGGCCGCCTCGGCCGCGGGGCGGGCGGCGTCGTGCCAGGCGTCGACGAACGACAGGCGCGTACGCCGCTCCAGCAGGTCCTCGACCCGCAGCGCGCCTTCGGCATGCCTGCCCCACGCCAGCTCCACGCCCAGCACCGGCACGCCGGGCGCCACCGGCTCCAGCAGCCGGGGGTCGCCGTCGGCCAGCGCGGCCACGTCGGCGGCCTCGCAGCCGTAGCGCCGCACCAGCCGGGCTGGAGCGTGAGCGCTGGTCCCGACCGCACCGACCAGAGGCAGGACGGTCGTACGACAGGGCTGGTCGGTGAGCAGGTCGACGACGTCGGCGGCCATCCGGCGGTAGGTCGTGAGCTTGCCGCCGAGCACCGTCACCAGGCCGTCCTCGCCGCGCACCACGGCGTGCCGGCGCGACAGATCGGCGGTGCGCCCCTGCTCGCCGGCCAGCCGCGGCCGCACTCCGGCAAAGGACCCCACGACATCGGCACGAGTGAGGTCGCGTTCCAGGCCTCGACTGAGAGTTTTCAGCAAGAAGGCGATCTCGCTCTCGTCAGCCTGCGGCACGTCGGGGAGCGGACCGTCGAGCGGGTCGTCGGTGAGCCCGACCAGCACGAGGCCGTCGGCGTGGGGCAGCCCGAAGACCCAGCGGTTGCTCTCTCCCGGCACCGGCACGGCCAATGACGCCGTCGGGTGGCCGAGCACGGACGAGGGCAGCACCAGGTGCACGCCCTTGCTCGGACGCAGCCTGGTCTCCGGTGCTAAGCGGTCCGCCCAGGCGCCGGTGGCGTTGACGACGTGCCGCGCGCGCACCGTCAGGCGCTCGCCGGTGAGCTCGTCGCGCAGCTCTGCGCCGGTCCCGTCCGCGCGCAGGGCCGCGACGCGGGTGAGGACCTTCGCGCCGTAGGACGCGGCAGTGCGCGCCAGCGCCACCACCAGCCGCGCGTCGTCCTCGAGCTGGCCGTCCCAGTTCAGCAGCCCACCCCGCAACCCCTCACGGCGTACGGCCGGCAGCAGGCGGGTCGTCTCGACGGCCGAGATGCGGCGCGGTGCGGGAAGCAGTCCCCGCGGCGTGCGCGCGGCCCGGCGCAGCAGGTCCCCGGCCCGGTGGCCGGCGTCGACGAGCAAGCCGTCACGGGGCAGGACGTCAGGGCCCAGCGCGATGACCATCGGCAAGGGCCGGACCAGGTGGGGAGCGACGGTCGACATGAGAACTGCCCGCTCTCGGGCACTCTCGTAGGCCAGCGCGACGTCACCGGTGGCGAGGTAGCGCAGCCCGCCGTGCACGAGCTTGCTGCTCCAGCGGCTGGTGCCGTGGGCGAGGTCGGCCTGCTCCACCAGCGCAACGGTCAGGCCACGGGACGCGGCGTCGAGCGCGGTGCCGCAACCGGTCACCCCGCCACCGATGACCAGCACGTCGACGGTCGTCTCGGCCAGCTCCTGCAGCTCGCGTGAGCGCCGCTCAGCGGTGAGATGGGAGCTCATGGCCGCAGATACCCGTCGAGCAGCCGCCCGAGCTCGGCGCCGGTCTGCTCGCCCTTGTGCTCAGCGGCGATGACGCGAGCGGAGAAGACGAACGACTGGGCAGTCAGCAGGGCGCAGGTCGCCAGCAGCTGCGGATCGCCCTCGCGGACCGAGCCGTCGCCCTGCCCCTGGACCACCTGCTCGGCGACCAGCGCGACGGCTGCCCGCTGGGAGGCCCCGAAGCGGTCGACCACCAGGGGCAGCAGCAGCTCGGGGTCCAGGTCGAGCACCCGGCACCACAGGGGATGCACGGCAAGCCGCTCGACGACCAGAACCCCTGCGCCGACAAGCCTCTCGCGCGCAGTAGCCCGGTCTGCCACCTGCTCGGCGGCGCCCTCCAGCAGGCCGATCAGCTCGGTGGTGAGCAGTGCCGACACGATCGCGGACAGGTCGCCGTACTGCCGGTAGACCGTCATCCGGCTCACGCCCGCGCGCCGGGCGACGTCGGCGAGCGTGGTGCGCTTGAGCCCGACATCGAGCACGCAGGCGCGCGCCGCCGTCAGCAGAGGGTCCTCGGTGGTGTGACGCTGAGACGGCATGTGTCACACTGTACGCCATGACCGCCACCACGTCCCCGACCGGCTGGGGCGACCCCACCCGACGTACGGGACTGCCTCCGCACGCCACCGCCTGGCTCGTGGACACCCTCGGCCCAGCTGCCGCGACACCACCGGCCGGCCCGCCGCCGCTGCGCGCGTCGTCGGCGCAAGACCCTGACCAGCAGGCGCTTCGGGACTGCGTCGGGGTCGAGAACGTCCTGCTCGACGAGGACTCCCGGCTGCTGCGCGCGGCCGGTCGCTCCTATCTGGACCTGCTCGCGCTGCGCGCAGCCACCGAGCTCACGGCCCCCGACGCGGTCGTCCTCCCGGGCAGCAGCGAGGAGGTCGCCGATGTGCTGCGGGTGTGCGCCGAGCGGCGGATCGCGGTGGTGCCCTTCGGCGGCGGCACGTCGGTCGTGGGAGGCGTCACCCCGCTGCGTGGACGGTTCGACACCGTCATCACGCTGGACCTGCGGCGTCTGGACCGGCTGCTGTCGGTGGACACCGAGTCGCTCACCGCCGTCTTCGAGCCCGGCGTACGCGGACCGGCCGCGGAGTCGGCGCTCGCGGCGTACGGCCTGACGCTTGGGCACTTCCCGCAGTCCTACGAGCAGGCGAGCCTGGGGGGCTACGCCGCGACGCGCAGCGCCGGTCAGGCGAGCACGGGCTACGGCCGCTTCGACGAGCTGGTGGTGGCGCTGGAGCTGCAGACACCGTCCGGGCCGCTGACGCTCGGCAGGGGTGCGGCATCCGCCGCCGGCCCGGACCTCATGGGCCTGATCCTCGGCAGCGAAGGCGCATTCGGCGTGCTGACGTCCGTCACGGTCCGCGTACGGCGGACACCCGAGACGCGCCGCTACGAGGGGGTCTTCTTCCGCACGTGGGAGCAGGGCTGCGCGGCGCTGCGCGAGATGGAGCAGGAGGGGCTCGCGCCCGACGTCGCCCGGCTGTCAGACCCGGACGAGACCCGGACGCAGCTCGCGCTGGCCGGGACGGGCGGGGTCAAGGGACGGCTGGGGCGGGCGGTGCTGCGCGTCCGGGGCTACCGCGGCGGCTGCCTGGCGATCCTGGGCTGGGAGGGCACGGCCGCGGGCGTCACCGCCCGGCGAGAGGCCTCGATGTCGGTCTGCTCCCGGCACGGCGCTCTTGCCGTCGGCACCTCTGTCGGGGAGCGCTGGGAGCACGGCCGCTACGCCGGGCCGTATCTGCGCGAGGACCTGCTCGACGAGGGGGTGCTGGTCGAGACGCTGGAGACGTCGGCGACCTGGTCGCAGCTGGCGGGCACCCGCGAGGCCGTACGCCGTGCCCTGCTCGAGAGCCTGCCGGGAGCGGTGGTGATGGTGCACGTGTCTCACCTCTACCGCCACGGCGCCTCGCTGTACGTCACCGTGCTGGCCAGGCGGTCCGCCGACCCGGTCGCGCAGTGGCAGCGCGCCAAGGACGCCGCCTGCGCCGCGATCGTCGCCTGCGGTGCCACCATCACCCACCACCACGCCGTGGGAACCGACCACCGGGACTGGATGTCCTCGGAGGTCGGGTCGCTCGGCGTCGAGGTGCTGCGGGCGGTCAAGTCGACGCTCGACCCGGTCGGGGTCATGAACCCCCACAAGCTGATTCCCACATCATCGAGCGAGCAGGAGGTCTAGCCGTGCAGCGTCGCCTACAGCTCGTCGTCAACCCGTCGGCCGGGGGCGGGCGTGCCAGCCGGCTGCTGCCATCGGTGGAAGCGGCGCTGCGGGGCGCCGGTCACGACCTGGTCATCACCCCGACCCGGTCGCTCGAGCACGCCGACGAGCTCGTCGAGCAGGCCTTGTCCGATGACCGGGTGGTGGTGGCGATGGGCGGCGACGGCATCGTCGGGCGGGTCGCGGGTGCGGTGGCCGGACGCGGCGTGATGGCGGTGCTGCCCGGAGGACGGGGCAACGACCTGTGCCGGGCGGTCGGACTGCCCCGCGACGCGGTGGCCGCGTGCGCGATGCTGGCCGACGGCGTCGTACGGGATCTGGACCTCGGCGTCGTGACGTCGCAGACCGGCACGGTCGCTTTCCTCGGGATCGCCAGCATCGGCTTCGACAGCGAGGTGCAGGAGCGGGTGCTCACCAGCCGACTGCCGCTCGGGCCGCTGGTCTACCTCTACGGCTCGCTGGCCACGATCGCGCGATGGAGGCACGCCGAGTTTACCTGCACCGTCGACGGTTCGGCGCTGTCCCTGCGTGGCTGGTCGGTGGCCGCGGCCAACAGCGGCGTCTACGGCGGCGGGATGCACCTGGCGCCCGGCGCCTCCTTGGAGGACGGACTGCTCGACGTCGTGACGACCTCGCAGACCTCACGGCTGTCGTTCCTGCGCGCCCTGCCGAAGGTCTTCCGCGGGACCCACGTCGATGAGCCGTCGGTGACGATCCGCACTGCGATGTCCGTGACCCTCGACGCCGACCGGCCGTTCCGGGTCTTCGCCGACGGGGACCCGGTCGGCGTCCTGCCGTGCACCGTGACCGTGCGGCCCGGAGCCGTCCAGGTGCTCGTGCCGCTCTGATCAGGAGGAGCGGGCCTTGCCACCCAGGCCCAGCTGGCCCAGCGCACCCGCGATGTCGGTCGGCACGAACCACACCTTGTTGGCGTCCCCCTCGGCGATCCGCGGCAGCAGCTGCTGGCGCTGATAGGCCAGCACCGTCTCGTCGATGTCGGCGCTCTTGATGGCAGCCACGACCAGTGCGATCGCCTCCGCCTCGGCGCCGGCGCGCAGGAGCACCGCCTCGCGATCGGCCTCCGCCCGCAGGATGGTGGCCTGCTTGTCGGCTTCGGCGTTGAGCACCATGGCGCTCTTGGACCCCTCTGCCGACAGCACCGCCGACTGTCGCTGACCCTCAGCGGTGAGGATCGCTGCGCGCTTGCCGCGGTCGGCCCGCATCGCCTGCTCCATCGCGTCGCGGATCGTGGGCGGCGGCTCGATGCCGCGGATCTCGACCCGGTTGACCTTCACGCCCCACTTGCCGGTCGCCTCGTCGAGCACGGTCGCAAGACGCTGGTTGATGTGGTCGCGACCGGTCAGCGCTTCCTCCAGCTGCATCCCGCCGACGACGTTGCGCAAGGTCGTCACGACCAGCTGCTCGATCGCGGCGACGACGTTCTCGATCTTGTACTGCGCGGCCGCCGGGTCGGTGATGGAGTAGTAGATGACGTTGTCGATGCCGACCACCAGGTTGTCCTTGGTGATGACAGCCTGCGGCGGGAACGCGACGACCTGCTCGCGGATGTCGGTCTTGATCCGGACCCGGTCGAGCACCGGCACGAGCAGGTGGATGCCGGGCTCCAGGGTGCGGCTGTACTTGCCGACCCGCTCGATCACGAACACAGACGCCTGCGGCACGACGCGCACGGTCTTGGCCAGTAGCGCGATGATGCCTGCCAGCAGGATGAGCACGATCACGGTCGAGGGGTCCATGGGTGCTCCCGGCTAGGTGAGGTCGGTGGAGTAGACCAGCAGCGTCGCACCCTCTACGGCAGCGACGCTGACCGGCGCGCCGACCTCGAGCGGTGCTCCTCCGGCGTACGGGCGGGCCCGCCACAGCTCGCCGTTGAGCCGCACCTGGCCGCCGTCCTCGCTGACCCGCTCGACCACCATCGCCGCCGAGCCCATGAGCATCCTCGCGTCGGTCCGCGAGCTGCTGCCGCCCTTGTCGAGTGCGTCCCGCAGGGGCGGCCGGACCAAGAGCAGCATCGCCGTCGAGGTGACCGCAAAGGCCGCGGCCTGCGCGAGTCCGTGCGCCCCGGCAGCAGCCACCGCCGCCGCAGCCAGCGCACCGACGCCAAACATCGCCAGGACCAACGTCAGCACGAACGCCTCGGTCACGATCAGCGCAACACCGGCGAGCAACCAGAGCAGGGGGTCCACACTGCGCAGGCTATCGAGCCGCGCCCGGTCGCGGGGGCACCGTGGCGCACGTAGCGTCTGCACGTGGATGCCAGCGTGGGGATTAGGGACCTGCTGCCGTATCTGCGTCCGCACCGCCGGACCCTGCTGGTCGTCGCCGTCCTGACGGCCGTCGGCTCGCTGCTGGCGCTCGCATCCCCCCTGCTGACCCGCGAGGTGCTCGACGCCGTGCGCGAGCAGCGCTCGAGCGGCCCGGTCGTCGCGCTGCTGCTGGCCAGCGTGGTCGGCGGCGCGCTGGTCGGCGGCCTGGAGCGATACCTGCTGCAGCGCACCGCTGAGGGGGTGGTGCTGGGTGCGCGTACGACCCTGGCGGCCCACCTGCTCCGACTGCCCGTGGCCGAGCACGACGCCCGGCGCTCCGGCGACCTGCTGTCGCGGGTCGGGGCCGACACCACCCAGCTGCACTCGGCCGTGACGTCGGGGCTCTTCCAGCTCGCCAGCGGCGCGGCCATCGTCGGCGGCGCCGCCGTGGCGATGCTGCTGCTGGACCCGGCGCTGCTCGCGGTCACGCTGCTCAGCGTCGCGGTCGCCATCGCGCTGGTCGCCAGCGTCTCCCGTCGGGTCCGCGCCCTGTCGACGCTGGCTCAGGCCCGTGTCGGCGACATGACAGCTGCCGTCGAACGGGCCCTCGGGGCCGTCCGCACCATCCGGGCCAGTGGCGCCGAGCAGCGTGAGACTGTCGCGGTCGTCGGCAGTGCCACCCAGGCGTACGACGCGGGTCTGCGCTCGGCGCGCCTGGCCGCCCTCGTCTCCCCCGCCAGCAGCCTGGCGGTGCAGGGCTCGTTCCTGCTGGTGCTCGCGCTCGGTGGGGCGCGGGTGGCGCGCGGCGAGCTGACGGTGGCCGACCTGGTCGCCTTCGTGCTCTATCTGTTCCTGCTGGTCCTGCCCCTCGCGCAGGCACTGCAGGCCTGGACGACGCTGCAGGCCGGGCTCGGCGCGCTAGCCCGGATCGAGGAGCTGCGACGGGTACCGGCCGAGGACGCCGGCCCGGCGACCCCGGTGCTGCTGGATCCGCAGGCGCCCCTGCTGGAGCTGCGAGGCGTCGACTTCGCCTACGCCACAAACGGTCCGGTGCTCGACGGCGTGAGCTTCTCGGTGCCGCGAGGCACCCGGACCGCGCTGGTAGGACCGTCCGGCGCGGGCAAGTCGACCGTGCTCGCGCTGGTCGAGCGCTTCTACGACCCGACAGCCGGCAGCGTGCTGCTGGGCGGCGCGGACGTACGGGCGCTGCCCCGCACCCAGCTGCGCGGGATGCTCGGCTACGTCGAGCAGGACGCCCCCGCGCTGGCCGGCTCGTTGCGCGACAACCTGCTGCTGGCCGCCCCGGCCGCAACCGCCGACGAGCTCGAAGCGGTCCTCGACGCGGTCAACCTGCGCGAGCTCGTCCAGCGCGCGCCGCAAGGCCTGGACAGCGAGGTCGGCGACGGCGGGGTGCTGCTGTCCGGCGGGGAACGTCAGCGCCTCGCGATCGCCCGCGCGCTGCTGGCCGCTCCCCCGCTGCTGCTGCTCGACGAGCCGACCAGCAACCTCGATGCACGCAACGAGGCAGCCCTGCGCAAGGCCGTCGACGCGGTCGCCCGCGACCGGACCCTGCTGGTCGTTGCGCACCGGCTGTCCACCGTCATCGACGCCGACCAGATCGTCGTGCTCGACCGTGGCCGGGTCGTCGCCGTCGGCCGGCATGACGAGCTGGTCGAGACCAGCCCGCTCTACCGCGAGCTCGCCGCCCACCAGCTGCTGGTGCCGACGGCGACCTGACGCGCCATCTGCCGGCCGGCCCGCACGGACGCCCTCGGCCCGTACGCCCGCCGTCGATCATGCGACTCAGGCCGTGGCACCTGACGCGCCGGCGTGTCAGGTGCCAGGCGCTGGGTCAGAAGATCAACGGGCGCCGGGGGCGCCGAAGTCCAGGCGGTACGGCCGACCGCCGCTGTCAGCGGACGGCGGCGAGGGCTTCCGGGAGCGTGAAGGCGCCGGCGTAGAGCGCCTTGCCGACGATCGCACCCTCGACACCGGCGGGCACGAGCGAGGCGAGCGCCCGCAGGTCGGCCAGCGACGACACCCCGCCGCTGGCGACGACCGGGCGGTCGGTCGCGGCGCAGACCTGCTGCAGCAGCTCGACGTTGGGGCCGGTCAGGGTGCCGTCGCGGCGCACGTCGGTGACGACGTACCTCGCACAGCCCTCGGCGTCCAGGCGGGCCAGCACGTCCCAGAGGTCACCGCCGTCCTGGGTCCAGCCGCGCGCCGACAGCGTCGTACCGCGCACGTCCAAGCCGACGGCGATGCGGTCGCCGTAGGTGGCGATGGCCCTGGCGCACCAGTCCGGGGTCTCCAGGGCGGCGGTGCCGAGGTTGACCCGGGCGCAGCCGGTCGCCAGGGCCGCCTCGAGCGAGGCGTCGTCCCGGATGCCGCCGCTCATCTCGACCTTGACGTCGAGCGTCGCAACGACCTTGGCGAGCAGGTCGCGGTTGCTGCCGCGCCCGAAGGCGGCGTCGAGGTCGACCAGGTGGACCCACTCGGCGCCGTCGCGCTGCCACTGCTCGGCGGCCTCGACCGGGTCGCCGTAAGAGGTCTCGCTGCCGGCCTCGCCCTGCACCAGGCGGACCGCCTGCCCGTCCGCGACGTCGACAGCGGGCAGCAGCTCAAGGCGGGTCATCGGGGTTTCCTTCGGGACGGGTCGCGCACGAGCACGACGATCAGGGGCAGGGCGAAGGTCGCAATGACCATGAAGCCGAGGCGTCCGGTCCAGGTCGGCACGAGATAGAGCACGAGCGCCAAGACGGTCAGCCAACCCAGCGCCAACGACGCTTTGAGCCGCAGCGGCAGCGGCGCGAAGCGTCGTTGGCGATAGACGGGCGTACGGGCAGCCTTGCCCGATCGGGGATCCGGGCGCCTGCCCTGCTCGACGGCGGCCTCGGTCGCGGCTCTGCGCGCTTTCGCAGCGGCCGCCTCCCGCGCCTCCCGGTTCTTGCGTCGCTGGTTGCTCATGCCCACTCCCTCATGACAGCGTCCCGACCCAGTTCGCGAGCAGCGCCGCGCCGGCGTCGCCGCTCTTCTCCGGGTGGAACTGCGTGGCCGACAGCACGCCCCGCTCGACGGCCGCCGCGAACGGGCCGCCGTGCTCGCTGGTCGTCGTGAGCGTGTCGGGCACCTCGCGCGCGGCGTAGGAGTGCACGAAGTAGAAGCGCTCGTCCTGCACCCCGGCGAACAGCTGCGAGCCGGCCGGGACGGTGACGGTGTTCCACCCCATGTGAGGTACGACGCCCGCCTTTAGCCGGGTGACGGTCCCGGCGAGCACGCCCATGCCCTCGGTCTGCACGCCGTGCTCGACGCCCTTCTCGAACAGCACCTGCATGCCGACGCAGATCCCCAGCACAGGACGCTGCTTGCGCAGCCGGTCCCACACCAGGGTCCCACCGCGGACGGCGTGCAGCTGGCGCATGCACGCGGCGTACGCCCCGACTCCCGGCACCACGAGTCCGTCGGCAGCCAGGGCCAGGGCGTAGTCCTTGGTCACGGTGACGTCGGCGCCGGTGCGGGCCAAGGCCCGCTCGGCCGAGCGCAGGTTGCCCGACCCGTAGTCCAGGATCGCCACGGTGCTCACGAGTTCTCCTTGTGCCGCAGCCAGATCGCCCGCAGGTAGCCCGCGCAGCCGGTGAACGCCCCGGCGACGAACATGATGTAGAGGACGGTCGCGGCCTTCACCGGCGCGACACCGCCAGATAGCCGAAGGCTGCGCCAAGCACAGGGAAGAACGCCAGCTCGACGCCGAGGTCGCCGCCGCGCAGCGCTGCCCACACCTGCGGAGCCCCCAGCACGGCGACGAGCAGCACGATCAGACCGGTGAGCAGCTGGGTACGGACGGCCGTCACAGGCTGCCCTTGGTGCTGGGGATCCCGGCCACCCGCGGGTCCAGCGCCACCGCGTCGCGCAGCGCGCGAGCGACCGCCTTGAACTGCGCCTCCACCAGGTGGTGGGCGTTGCGGCCGGAGATGACCCGCACGTGCAGGGCGATGTCGGCCTTGGCGACCAAGGACTCCCAGATGTGGCGGGTCAGAGTCGTGTCGTAGGAGCCGATGAGCTCGACCATCGGGGGCTCCTCGTGCACGACGTACGGCCGACCGGACAGGTCGACGGCCGCCTGCACCAGGCACTCGTCGAGCGGGACGAGGGCGTCGCCGAAGCGGCGGATGCCGACCTTGTCGCCGAGCGCGGTCTTGAGCGCCTCGCCGATGGCCAGGCTGGTGTCCTCGACCGTGTGGTGCGCGTCGACCTCCAGGTCGCCCCGGGTGACCACCGTCAGGTCGAAGCCGCCGTGCCGGCCGAGCTGGGCCACCATGTGGTCGAAGAACGGCACGCCGGTGTCGCTGCTGGCCTGTCCGGTGCCGTCCAGGTCCAGCTCGACGCGGACGTCGGACTCCTTGGTGGTGCGCTGGATCAGGGCCGTACGGCTCATGGGGTGACCTCTCGGAGGGCGTTCAGGAAGGCGGTGGTCTCGGACTCGGTGCCTGCGTTGACGCGCAGCCAACCGGCCAGCCCGGGTGAGCTGGACAGGTCGCGCACCAGCACGCCGCGGTCCAGCAGTGCCTGCCAGATCGCAGGCGGATCGGCAAAAGGCCCGAACAGCAAGAAGTTCGACTCGGTCGGCACGACCTGCAAGCCGTACGACCTGACGGTCGAGACCATCCGGTCGCGCTGGGCCTTGACGTCCTCGACGCTGCCGAGCAGCTCGGCCTCGTGGGCCAGCGCGACGCGGGCGGCGGCCTGGGTGAGCGCCGACAGGTGGTAGGGCAGGCGCACCAGTCGCAGCACGTCGACGACCGCCGGGCTCGCCGCGAGATAGCCCAGCCGGGCGCCGGCCATCGCGAACGCCTTGCTCATCGTACGGCTCACCAGCAGGCGGGGGTGGCGCTCCAGCATCGTGACGGCGCTGGGCAGGCTGGAGAACTCCGCGTAGGCCTCGTCGACGACGACGACGCCCTCGCTGGCCTGGCAGACGGCGTCGACGACCTCGAGCGAGGTGACCGTGCCGGTCGGGTTGTTGGGCGTGGTCAGGAAGGTGATGGCCGGGGCGTGCTCCCGGACGGCGTCCACGGCATCCGTCAGCGACAGCGAGAAGTCCTGCGACCGAGGCACCCCCACCCAGCCCGTGTTGGTGCCGGCCGCCAGGATCGGGTGCATGGAGTAGGACGGCTCGAAGCCCAGCGCGATCCGACCGGGGCCGCCGAAGGCCTGGCAGACCTGCTGCAGCACCTCGTTGGAGCCGTTGGCCGCCCACAGCTGCTCGACCGCGAGCGGCACACCGGTCTGCTTCGACAGATAGCTCGCGAGGTCAGCGCGAAGCTCCAGCGCCTCCCGGTCGGGGTAGCGGTTGAGCGTGGCTGCAGCCGTCGCGACCGCCGCGGCCAGATCCGCGACCAGAGCCGCCGACGGTGCGTGCGGATTCTCGTTGACGTTGAGCTGGACTGCTGTGTCGACGCCCGCCCGCCCCGCTTGCGGAGCGCCGTACGGCAGTCGGCCCTTGAGGTCGTCGCGCACGGGCAGGGCTGCGCTGGTCACGTGGCGGGCCCCGTCACTGGGTGGGGCCGGTCATCGGGACGCGTCCCGGATCCTGACCT
>JBBPYI010000088.1:0-3960 GCA_038200075.1 Mycobacteriales bacterium | reverse complement strand
GGCCCGCCCGACCGCTGCGTGATCATGCGGTCCAGGCCGTGGCACCCTACGCGCCCGCGTGTCAGGTGCCACGGCCTGAGTCAGAAGATCACGGGCGTACGGGTCGAGCCAGCGTTGAGCCGCGCCGAGACGGCGGCTGAGCCCGAGATAGGCGTCGCTCACGGCGAACCCTCCTGCGGCTCGCGACGGGCGGCGGCGCCATCTGGCACGTACGGCGTCTGCCCACGGGGTAGCCGAAACCACGCCGTCTTGCCGCCGTCGGGGTGTGGCTCCAGGGCGTACGCCTCGGCGAGCGCGGCCACCAGCCCCAGCCCCCAGCCGCCTTCACGCGCCTCGTAGGGCTGCTGCTCCGGCCGGGTGAGGTCCAGATCGTGCACCGTGACCAGCACCGAGGTCTGGGTCAGCGTGATGCCGACCTCGAGTGGGGTCCGGGCGTGCAGCACGGCGTTGGTGACCAGCTCGGAAGTCAGCAGCAGCAGCGCGTCGAGCGTCTCGGGCGGCAGCGTCGGGGCGTGCTCGGCGACGAACTGCCGGGCGGCGGCCACCAGCCGCGGGAGCGGATCGAGACGCAGGTGGAAGGTCTGCTCCACAACCTCGCCGGGACGCAGCACGTGGTCCACGACCTGCTCGCAGCTGATCTGGCACCTCCCTGTCGCGTCGCGCTGGTCGCTGACTCGTGTGTGGCTACCCCAGACTGGGGGGCGTGACCCGTCGTGCAGCCTCCGTCTCGGCGGGCCTTGCGGTGCGTGGCGGGACGACCCCCACGGCGTACGCCCGGCTGGTGCTCGATGTCGTCGACCGCATCCCACCTGGCCGCGTCCTGACCTACGGCGACGTGGCCGAGCTGATGGGCAGGGGGACGGGCCGCACGGTCGGCACAGCGCTGTCACGGCACGGTCAGGAGGTGGCGTGGCAGCGGGTCGTGCAGGCCTCCGGCCGGCCGGCCCAGCCGCATCTGCAGCAGGCGCTGCGGCTGCTGGCGGCCGAGGGCTGCCCGTTGGAAGGTGACCGCGTCGTGCTGGAGCGCGCGCGCTGGGACGGCCGGGGCCACCCCTCCTAGGACGGGTGACGATCACCTGGTCGTCCCGCCTCCAGCAGCCGGCGCGAGCTGCCGTCCGGCGCATTGTGTCGGAGCCGTCTGGTGGACTGCGCCGGTGTCCTCCTCACGCCCCGCGCCCGCCTCGCCGTACCGGCTGGTGCGCACCCCGCCGCGGCCGGCCCGGGCGATGGTGCCTGACGCCGAGCAGGCGCAGGTGCTGGCTCATCCCGGCGGGCCGTTGCTGGTCCTGGCCGGCCCGGGCACCGGCAAGACCACGACGATGGTTGAGGCGGTGGCTCGGCGGGTCGAGGCGGGCCTCGCGCCCGAGCAGGTGCTCGTGCTCACCTTCAGTCGCAAGGCAGCGCAGGAGCTGCGCGAGCGGCTGACCGCCCGGCTGGGTGTCGCCAGCGCCGGTCCAGCGGCCTGGACCTTCCATGCCTTCTGCTACGCCCTGGTCCGTGAGCACCAGCCGGCGCAGGCCTACAGCGAGCCGCTGCGGCTGCTCAGCGGGCCCGAGCAGGACGTCGCGCTGCGCGAGCTGCTGCGCGGCTCGCTCGAGCTGGGCCGGGCCTGGCCGCCGACGCTGCGGGAGTGCCTGACCACCCGCGGTCTGGCCGAGGAGGTGCGAGCGCTGCTGTCACGGACCCGCGAGCTCGGACTGGACCCCTTCGACCTGGCGGCGCTCGGCGTCAGGGAGGGTCGTGAGGACTGGCAGGCTCTCGGGGCCTTCTTCGGTGAGTACCTCGACGTGCTCGACGCCCAGGGAGCGCTGGACTACGCCGAGCTGGTTCACCGCGCTGTCCTGCTGGCCGAGGACCCGGAGATCGGGCCGGTCTTGCGGGAGCGATTCCGGGCGGTCTTCGTCGACGAGTACCAGGACACCGACCCCGCCCAGGAGCGACTGCTGCAGGCGCTCGCCGGTGGCGGTCGCGACCTCGTGGTCGTCGGCGACCCCGACCAGGCCATCTACGCCTTCCGAGGGGCCCAGGTCGAGGGACTGCTGGAGTTCCCGCACCGCTTCCCCCAGTCCGACGGCGCGCCCGCGCCGGTGATCGCCCTGCGGACCTGCCGGCGGTCCGGTCCCGCCCTGCTGGCTGCCTCCCGGCTGGTGGCCGCCCGGCTGCCCGCCCCCGGCCTTCCTGCTGATCGCGTACGAGCCCACCGCGCGCTGGCCCCCGCGCCGGGCGCCCCCGCCGGCCCGGTCGAGGCGCACACCCACCCCTCGGTCGGCGCCGAGGCCGACGCGATCGCCGAGCTGCTGCGCCGCGAGCACCTCGAGAAGGGCACCGACTGGTCCCGCATGGCGGTGCTGGTGCGCTCCGGGGCCCGATCGGTCCCGCTGCTGCGCCGGGTTCTCACCGCCGCCGGCGTGCCGCTCGAGGTCGCCGGTGACGAGCTGCCGCTGTCGCGCGAGCCGGCGGTGGCCCCCTTGCTGCTCGCGTTGCGGGTCGTCGACGCCCCGGCCGCCCTGACCGTCGAAGCAGCCCGGCAGCTGCTGCTGTCCCCGCTGGGCGGCGGCGACCCGTCGGTGCTGCGCCGGCTCGGGCGCGAGCTGCGGGCACTGGATCGTGCCGCCGCGATCGAGGCGGCCGCCACCGGGGAGGTGCCGGTGCGCCTGCCGTCGCCGTCGGCGGAGCTGCTGCGCGACGCCGTCGCCGACCCGCGGGTGCTGCTGCAGGTCGACGACCGCACCGCCCGCTCGGCCACGCGACTCGCGGCCTTGCTCTTGCGGGCTCGGGAGGCGCTGAGCGAGGGCCCGGAGTCGGCGTTGTGGCAGCTGTGGTCGGGCAGCCCGTGGCCGGACCGACTCGAGACGGCCTCGCGAGCCGGCGGCGTGGTCGGGCGCGCCGCCGACCGCGACCTCGACGCCGTCGTCGCGCTGTTCGCAACCGTCGGGCGGGCCGCCGACCGCCGCCGGCTCACCGGCGTAACCACGCTGCTGGACGAGCTGGAGGCGCAGCAGATCCCGGGCGACACGCTGGCCGAGCGGGGCGTGCGGGGCCAGGCCGTACGCCTGCTGACCGCCCACCGCAGCAAGGGCCTGGAGTGGGACGTCGTCGTGGTTTGCGGCGTGCAGGAGGGGGTCTGGCCCGACCTGCGACGCCGGTCGACGCTGCTCGAGCCCGAGCGGCTGGCGCCGCTCGACGAGGGCGGGCTGCGCGCTCCGACCGACCGATCGTCGCTGCTGGCAGACGAACGCCGGCTCTTCTACGTCGCGCTCACCCGGGCGCGCCGTCGGGTCGTCGTCACGGCGGTCGCCGGGGTCGACGAGGAGGGCGAGCGGCCCAGCCGCCTGCTCGCCGAGCTCGGTGTCGAGCCCACCGAGCACCTGGACCGGACCGCCCGCCCGCTGTCGCTCCCGGCGCTGGTCGCGGTGCTGCGGCGCACCTCGGTCGACCCGGCCCGTTCGGCCGCAGCCCGGCGGGGGGCCTCCTCACGGCTGGCGCGCCTTGCTGCCGCCCGTGACGAGGCCGGCGAACCGCTGGCACCAGCGGCCCATCCGTCCCGGTGGTGGGGGCTGGCGCTGCCGACCGAGACCGACACGCCGGTGCACCCCGAGGGCACGCCGGTGCCACTATCGGGGACGTCGCTGGCCGGCCTGCAGGAGTGTCCGCTGCGGTGGTTCCTCGAGCACGAGGTGCACGCTCGGCAGGCCGCGACCTCTGCGATGGGCTTCGGCGGGGTGGTGCACGCCCTGGCCGACGAGGTCGCGACCGGCCGCACCCCTGCCGATCTCGACGTCCTCGTCGCCCGGCTCGACACGGTCTGGGACCAGCTGGCCTATGACGCGCCCTGGCAGTCGGCGCAGCAGCACGAGCACGCCCGCGAGGCGCTGCGTCGCTTCCTGGTCTGGCACACCGCCCACCGCGACCGCGAGCTGGTCGCGACCGAGATCGGCTTCGCGGTCGAGCTGGAGGTGC
>JBBPYI010000087.1:0-4730 GCA_038200075.1 Mycobacteriales bacterium | reverse complement strand
GAGGTCGGGCTCGGCGGCAAGGTCGACGGGCTGATCGTGCTGGACGTCAGCGAGATCCAGGCCCGCAAGGCCAACCCGCAGGTCCGGGAGATCTCCTCGCTGACCTGGCCGATCGTGACCATCCCGCAGACCGCCCTGCCGATCACCATCAAGGGCAGGCCGTACCTGTTCGAGGTCGACGAGTTCGCCTACGACGACAGCTTCCGCGTTCAGTCCAACGGCCCGCGGGTCGGCGCGGCCCGGATCATCGACATCGCCGACGAGAAGGCGCCGAAGATCGTGTCCAACGTGCGCCTGGCGGTGCACCAGCGTGAGGTGCGGCCGTCGCTGGCCGGCGACCCGGGGGCGACCTCGCCGGGAGCGGGCTACGCGGCCCACTACTGCGCGGTGCCCCGGCGCGAGGACCCGCAGATCGTGGCGTGCTCGTTCCTGGCGTCGGGACTGCGCGTGTTCGACATCCGCGATCCGAAGGCGCCCCGCGAGATCGCCTACTACGTGGCGCCTGTCGCACCCGGGGGACCTGCCAACCTGGCGTACGCCAGCCCGACGTTCGTGCCGGAGCGACAGGAGATCTGGTACTCCGACGCCGAGCGCGGCTTCATCGCGCTGCGGCTGACCAACGGCGTGTGGCCGACCGCGACCGGGCCTGTCGTGGCGGCTCCGCCCGCGCGACCGGCGGGGCCCGTCGCAGCCCCGGCGCCGGCCCCGGCCGCGTCGCCGGGCAACCGCCTGCCCGCCACCGGTCTCGCGCTGCCGCTGGGCCTGGGTCTGGCCCTGCTGGCCGCTGCCGGCATCGCGAGGCGCCGGACCGCCTAGCTCCCCGGCAGCAGCACGACCTTGCCGACCGTCCCGCGCTCACCGAGCCGGGCCAGCGCCGCCGGGGCCTGCGACAGCGGCAGCTGCGCGCCGATCAGCGGGTCGATGAGCCCCTGCTCCCACAGCTCGAGCAGCGCCGCGTGGGTCTGCTGCAGCAGCGCCGGCTCGTGCGCGCGGTAGAGCCCCCAGTGCAGCCCGACCACTGAGTAGTTCTTCACCAGAGCATGATTGGTGGGCGCGTCGGCAATCCGGCCACCGGCGAAGCCGACGACGACGATGCGCCCTTCGAACGCCACGCACCGGCGGCTGCGGTCGAAGACGTCGCCACCGACCGAGTCGTAGACGACGTCGGCGCCCCGGCCCTCGGTGACGTCCTTGACCACTGCGACGAAGTCCTCCGACGAGTAGTCGATGACCACGTCGGCCCCGAGCTCACGGCAGACGGCGACCTTGTCCGGTCCGCCGGCCGTGGCGATGACGCGGGCGCCGGCGGCGCGACCGAGCTGGATCGCCGCGCTCCCGACGCCACCGGCCCCGGCGTGCACCAGCAGCGTCTCACCCTGCTGCAGTCGGGCCCGGCGGTGCAGCCCGACATGACCGGTCGGGTAGGTCACCAGCAGTCCAGCCGCCGTCACGGCGGGCATCGCGTCGGGCACCGACAGCGCCGAGGACTGCGAGACCGACACCTGCTCGGCCAGCCCGCCGTACGGCAGGGTCGGTGCGGCCAGCACCCGCTCGCCCTCCCGCGGGCCGTCGAGCACCGTCCCGACCACCTCGACACCGGGGGTGAACGGCAGTGGTGGCTTCTCCTGGTAGAGACCACGGCACAGCAGCAGATCCGGGAAGTTCAGCGCGACCGCGTCGACCCGCAGGCGCAGCAGGTCGCCGTGCGGCTCGGGCTCGGGGACCTCGTCCCACGTCATGACGTCCTGCGGCTCGCCGAGCTCGTGGACCCGCCAGGCCTTCACGACCGCTGGGCCCAGGGGATGGTCGCCTGCAGCACCGCCTCGCTGAGCGCCTCGGTCCGCAGGTGGGAGCCGGCGCTGTAGTCCGGGTCGCGCACCATGTCGCTGAAGGCCTGTCGGCTCGGGTAGCGCACCAGCAGCACGCAGTCCCACGCCTGGCCGTCCTCGGCGACCAGCGCGGTCGAGCCGTCACCGACGTAGAGCACCTCGGCGCCGAAGGGGGTTGCCGTACGCCGGAAGTGCTCGACGTAGTCGTCGTAGCGCTCCCGCCCGCCGTTCTCGGCGAACCGCAGCAGGTTCAGCATCACCACCGGCCCGCCCGGGTCCTCCGCGAGATACCGCTTGAGATCCGCGCCGCGCGGGTCCACTGCCATGTCCTGCCTCCCTTGCTGATAGGAACGGCGCATGAGCGCCTATGCCGACTTTCAGAACGAGGTCTACCTCAAGGGGCTGTTCGGGGAGCAGCCGACCCAGCCGTTCGGCTGGCGGGAGACCGAGGCCGCTGCATACGCCGCGATGACCCCGGGTGCCGTCGGCTACGTCGCCGGCGGCTCCGGAGGTGAGGAGACGATGGCGGCCAACCGGGCCGCCTTCGACCGCTGGCGCCTGGTTCCACGCATGCTGCGCGGCATCCCGGCGGCGCGCACGCACACCACCACCGTGCTCGGCACGACGATGCCGGCGCCGGTCATGCTCGCCCCGGTGGGGGTCTTGTCGATCGTGCACCCCGAGGCCGAGAAGGCGGTCGCCCGGGCGGCGGCGGCCCTGGGCCTGACGATGGTCGTGTCGACCGCGTCCTCGACGGCGATGGAGGAGGTCGCGTCCCAGGCGCCGGACGCCTCCCGCTGGTACCAGCTCTACTGGCCCGCCGACCAGGAGCTGTGCGCGTCGTTCGTCTCGCGGGCCGAGAAGGCCGGCTACGGAGCGCTTATCGTCACGCTCGACACCTGGCAGCTGGGCTGGCGACCGCGCGACCTGTCGGGCGCCTATCTGCCGTTCCTCAAGGCCGAGGGGGTCGCCAACTACTTCTCCGACCCGGTCTTCCAGCGCGACCTGCCCGAGGGTGACCAGAACGCCGCAGTGCTGAAGTTCGTCAAGCTCTTCACCAACCCGACGCTGACGTGGGATGACCTGGCGTGGCTGCGCGAGCAGACCTCGATGCCGATCGTGCTCAAGGGCATCCAGCACCCCGAGGACGTACGCCGGGCCCTGGACGCCGGCGTGCAGGGCGTGATCTGCAGCAACCACGGCGGACGCCAGGTCGACGGCGCGGTCGGCTCGCTCGACATGCTGCCGGGGGTCGTGGAGGCAGCCGGCGAGCTGCCGGTGCTGTTCGACAGCGGGGTGCGCACGGGCGCCGACGCCTGCAAGGCGCTGGCCCTCGGCGCGGCCGCGGTGCTGCTGGGCCGGCCGTGGGTGCACGGGCTCGCGCTCGACGGTGAGGGGGGCGTGACGCACGTGCTGCGGTCGTTCCTGGCCGACCTGGACCTGCAGGCCGGCCTGAGCGGCCACGCCTCGACCGCGGAGCTGTCCCGCGACTCCGTCGTCCGCGCCTGACCCTGTCTCGCTAGGGCTGGACGGGGCCGTCCGGGTCGGCGGCCCTGGCGGGGGAGCCGTCCTCGTCCAGCGGTCCGGGGATGCCGCGGAAGCGGTAGACCATCACGTCGCGACCGGCCTGCAGCAGCCAGGCCTGGCCGGTCTCGGCCGAGTCGAAGGCCTGCAGCACGGCCTCGCCGGCGACCTCGACCGGGATGATCGGCGTCCCCGAGCTCACCAGGTGCTCGCGCAGGTCGGTGATGATGGCCGTCTCGGCGAAGCCGGGGCAGAAGGCGTTGACGGTGATGCCCTGCGGCGCGAGCGCCGGACCCAGGGCTCGCACCAGGCCGACGACGGCGTGCTTGTTCGCGCCGTAGACCGGGTCGAACGGCGTGCCGGTCAGCCCGGCCATCGACGCGGTCGCGACGATCGAGCCACCACCCCGACGTCGCAGCGCGGGGATCGCGGCATGCACGCCGAACACGACGCCATCGAGGTTGATGCCCATCGCCCGGCGGTAGCGCGCGACGTCGAAGTCCTCCGCCACCCCGCAGCCGGTCGAGATGCCGGCGTTGAGGAACACCAGGTCCAGGCCGCCCAGCGCCTTCTCGGCGGCCTCGGTCGTCGCGAGGACCTGCTCGAAGTCCGAGACGTCGCAGTGCAGATAGGTCGCGCCGAGCTCGTCCGCGACCGCCTGCCCGCCGGCGTCGTCGACATCGCAGAGCACGACCTGATCACCACGGCGTACGAGCTGGCGCGCGACCTCCCGGCCGAAGCCGGAGGCCCCACCCGTGACCAGTGCGGTCTTCACGAGCCCGTCCTCACGCGACGCCAGCTGCCATGCCGCCGGACTCGCTGCCGGTGGTGGCCCGCTCAGGATGGCCGGCACCGTCGATGAGCAGCTGCGCGATCCGCTCGCGATGCTGCGCGACGTCACCGTAGGACGCCTCCTGGCGCTTGCTGCGCTTGAAGTAGAAGTGCGAGTCGTGCTCCCACGTGTAGCCGATGCCACCGTGGTACTGGATCATCGCGCTGACGGCCGTACGGGAGGCGTCCGCGGCCTTGCTCTTCGCGATCGAGGCGGCCAGCTGCTTGTCGGGCGCGTCGATGTCGAGGGCATGGGCGGCGTAGGTCGCGGCATGCTCGGCCATCGTGACCGCCACGTGCAGGTCGGCCAGGTCGTGCTTGATGGCCTGGAAGGACCCGACCGGCTTGCCGAACTGCTGGCGGATCTTGTCGTACTCCACCGTCTCGGTCAGCGCCTTGCGGGCGATGCCGGCCAGGTCGCCTGCCACGAGCACGGCGGCCCGGTCCAGCAGCTCCTGCAGCACCTCGGGGGAGGAGCCCTCGAGCCGCTCGGCCGGTGCGCCGTCGAGCTGCACACGAGCGAGCGTCACGGTGCGGTCCAGCGAG
>JBBPYI010000086.1:0-9738 GCA_038200075.1 Mycobacteriales bacterium | reverse complement strand
GAGCAGGAGCGGTCCGGCCAGCACCAGCAGGGTCAGCGGCACGAGCAGCACCCACCGCGACGGTCCGCCGGTGCCGCTGCTGCCAGCGGTCGGGCCGGTTGCGCCGTCGGCGCCGCGGTCGACGGCCGCGGGATCCTGGGGCAGCGCCGGCGCGGTCGACGGCGCAGGCGACGGGGCCGCGGACGCGGACGGGTCCGGCGCCTGCTCGACCGGCGGGGTGGAGTAGCCGGGGGTGGACTCCTGGTCGTCGGTGCGCGGCGTCGGCTCGAAGCGGATCCAGCCGGCGCCCTGGAACCACACCTCGGGCCAGGCGTGCGCTTCGCTGGTGGTCACGACGTACTCCTCGCCCTGGCGCTTGCCTGGGGTGAACCCGACGGCGACCCGGGCGGGCAGGCCGAGGCCGCGGACCATCGCGGCCATCGCGGAGGAGTACTGCTCGCAGAAGCCCCGTCCGCCCTGCAGGAAGTTGTCCAGGGCGTTCGGGGAGTTGATGCCGGGCGCGGTCGCCTGCTCGTCGTAGGTGAAGCGCGGGTCCTCGCGGAAGAACTTCTGCAGCGCGACGACCCGGTCGTAGTCGGTCGCCTGCCCCGCGACGGCCTGGTCGATCTGGCCGAGGACGTACGGGGAGAGGTCCGGACGCTGGGCGTAGGCCCCGGTGATCTCGTCGGGCGCACTCTGCGGCGAGCGCAGCAGCTCCACCGACGGCTCGGGCCGGGCGGCCGTGACCGTGTAGGGGTCCTCGAGCTCGACCAGCGAGGTGCGGGTGGAGAACACCGTCTCGGCCTCGGCGTCCCACAGCCACGGGCCTCGCACGTCGACGTCGTCGGCGCGGATCGGCGACGGCAGCCACGGTCCGTCGAGCTGGCCGCTGAGCCGGATCTGGGTGCTGGTCAGCCGGGTCGGCGCGGTGAGCCCGTCCGGGCGGGGGATCCCGTCCTGGGCGCGGTCGTCGTCGGGGTCTGCGGACAGCGGGGAGGACGACCAGCCGGTGTCCTCGTCGAAGACGTCGAGGGTGGTCATCCGCAGGTAGTCAGGAGTCGGGTCGTCGGTGGTGTAGCGCAGCAGCTCGCGAGGGACCGGCAGGCTGAGCTGCCCGGCCAGCCGGGTGATCGGGTTGTACGTCGAGACGTTG
Source organism: Mycobacteriales bacterium (assembly GCA_038200075.1). GTDB lineage: Bacteria > Actinomycetota > Actinomycetes > Mycobacteriales > SCTD01 > SCTD01. The sequence continues at coordinate 8,606 of JBBPYI010000086.1, read as the reverse complement.
CGCGAACCGCCTCCGAAGCCGTCCCCGCCGCCCCCGAGCAGCCGGGAGTCCAGGCCGGGCACCAGCGCGGGCACGATCACGGCCACGCCGAGGGCGGTGACGCCGATGCGCCGGCCGACCCGGCCCAGGCTGGGGTCGCTCGGGGCCCGCCGGTTCGACAGCGGGGTGCCCCAGCGCGAGACGGCGTCGCTGGAGTCGGCCAGCAGCAGCCCCAACCAACCGGCCGCGCCCGCGACGAACGGCAGCACGCCAAGGCCCCCGGGCAGCACCGCAGACGGGACCGCGAACAGCGTCAGCAGCGGCAGGCCGGCGGCGGCGGCCTGGCGGAGCACGACCGCCAAGGTGTCGACCGCGATCGCCACGGCGCCCGCGCCGAGCACAGCGAGCAGCACCAGGCCGGTGTTGCCGGGGACGGGGGGCGCGAGCTCCTCGACGTCGACCAGCCCGGCGCCGATGGTGGCGCCGAGCAGCCGCAGCGTGTCCCCGGACGGCAGCAGGCCGTAGGACAGGGTGCTGCCCGCGAAGACCACCGTGGCGTACGCCGCGAGCGCGAGCAGACCGGCGAGCGGCTGCAGCGCGCGGGGCAGTCGGGCGTAGCGGGCGCCGGTGGCGGCCGCCGACACGACGAGCACGGCGCCGGCGACCCGCAAGACCCAGGACAGGCCGTCAAACAGCGGCACCAGCGCGGTGCAGGCCAGCAGGACGGCCAGCGCTGCAGCGATGGTGGAGCGGTCACGGGTGCTCACGCACGACCTCCAGCGGGAAGGGGGGCGGCGCGACCGGAACGGCTGCCGGCCAGCGGCCAGACCGACGCGAGGGTGGTGCCGTGCGACACGGGGAGTACGCGCCAGCCCGCGCCGGCGAGCAGCGTGGTGACCTGCTTGTGGGCGATCAGGGCGGCCGCGCGGACCTTCGGGCTGACCGGCGCCCAGCTGTCGGCGTCGATGACGACGGCCACGCAGACTGCCGAGCCGGTGCGCAGCCGGGCCAGCGCCGCCGCCTCGGTCAGGTCGAGTACGCCGAGCACCGCGACGAGCACGCCCCCGATTCCGCCGCTGCGCAGCCGGGTCGCCGCGCCGTCCAGGCTGATGACGGGGGCGGCCTCGACGGTGGCCAGGCTGTCCAGCAGCAGCCCCTCGGTGACCGGCAGGGTGGGCGGTGTGAGCGGGGCTCCGCTGTCGCGCAGCAGCGACAGCGCGCAGCCCGACCGGGCCAGCGACACCCCGATGGAGGCCACGGCGCGGACCGCCCACTCGAACGACGAGCCGGGGCCGTCCCCCCGATGCGCCCGGGTCCGACCGTCGAGCAGCAGGGTGGCGCGGCTCTGGAAGGGCTGCTCCTCCTGGCGCACCATCAGCTCGCCGACCCGGGCGGTGGAGCGCCAGTGCACCTTGCGCAGGTCGTCGCCGTGGCGGTACTCGCGGGTCGAGGTGTCGTCGGTGCCGCTGGTCGAGACCGCCCGCGAGGCCGTCTCGCCACCGCCGGCCCAGTCTCCGCCGAGCCGCACCGGCGGCAGCGGGCTGACCGGCGGGGTCACGACCAGGTCGTCGGTGCTGGCGAAGGACCGGCTCAGCTCGCACAGCCCGAACGGGTCGGTCAGCCGTACCGACAGCGGCCCGACCCGAAACCGCCCGCGGACCTCCGAGCGCACCGGGTAGGAGACCTCGCGTACGCCCTGCGGCTCGATCCGGTCCAGCACGAAGCGGGGGCGCCCACCGAGGGTGTAGGGCAGCGCGTCCTCCATCAGCAGGACGCCGCTGGGCAAGCGGGACACGTTGTCCAGACGCAGCCGTACGGTCGAGGGTCGGCCGGCCTCGGTGCGCGGCGGGTCCAGACGACGGGCGCAGGCCAGGCGGTAGCGGGTCCGGGCCACGACGGCGACCGCGGCGATCGGCAGGGCGATGAGGAAGACCGCGGCGCGCAGCAGGTCGCGCTGGCCCACCGCGACGGCGGCGGCCGAGAGCGCCACACCGGCCGCGAGCAGGCAGCGTCCCCGAGTGGTGAGCCCACCCAGGTTGGCGCGCGCTCCGGCCCAGTTCATCGGTGCCACGTCATGAGTGCCAGCTCATCTGTGCCACGTCATGAGTGCCGGCTCATCGGCGCCGCGCCGCCGCGGCGGGGGTGGCCAGCGGCGTCCGCTCGAGCAGCTCCGCGACGACGTCCTCGGGCGTACGCCGCGACACCTGCGCCTCCGCGGTCGGGAGCAGGCGGTGCGCCAGGACGGACCCGGCCAGGGCCTGGACGTCGTCGGGCAGGACGTAGTCCCGGCCCTCGAGGGCGGCGGACGCCCTGGCGGCCCGGACCAGCTGCAGGCCCGAGCGGGGAGAGGCGCCCAGGCGCAGGTCGGGGGAGGTGCGGGTCGCGCCGAGCAGGTCCACGACGTACTGCCTGACCTCGGTCGAGACGTGGACGCCACGCACGACCTCGATGAGCTTGCGGACCTCGAGGGCGTCCGCGACCGGCTCGAGGTCGTCGATGGGCTCGACCGAGCCGTGCGCGGACAGCATCTCCAGCTCGGAGTCCGGCGAGGGGTAGCCCATCGACACCCGCGCGGTGAAGCGGTCGCGCTGGGCCTCGGGCAGCGGGTAGGTGCCCTCCATCTCGATCGGGTTCTGCGTGGCGATGACCATGAAGGGGGTCTCCAGGACGTACGTCGTGCCGTCCACCGACACCTGCCGCTCCTCCATCGCCTCCAGCAGGGCCGACTGCGTCTTGGGCGAGGCGCGGTTGATCTCGTCACCGACGACGAGGTTGGCGAACACCGCACCGGGCTTGAACTCGAACTCGCGGGACTCCTGGTCCCAGATCGACACGCCGGTGACGTCGCTGGGCAGCAGGTCGGGGGTGAACTGGATGCGCCGCACCGAGCAGTCGATCGAGCGCGCCAGCGCCTTGGCGAGCATCGTCTTGCCGACGCCGGGGACGTCCTCGATGAGCAGGTGGCCCTCGGCCAGCAGCACCACCAGCGACAGCCGCACCACCTCCGGCTTGCCCTCGATGACCTGCTCGATGTTCGCGCGGATGCGCCCGGCGGACTCCAGCAGGTCCTCGAGGCCGGCGGGTCCGGCGGTCGGGCGGGTGCGGCGTACCACCGTGAAGGTCCTCCTGGAGCGGGGCGCGAGCGCCGGGCGGCTGTGTGCTGTCGAGTCTGACATCCGTAGGGGGCGCTCTGCAGCCCCAGACGTCGCCGGTCCTGTCCTCGACGGTCCGACGAGCGACGCGCGGTCCTGGTTCCGGGGGCGTACGCGCTGCAGAACGCCCCCCACCGCGCCCCACCGCATCTGACCTGCACAGACCTCTGACAGAACTGCGCTACAGGTCCCGGAGGTCGTTGACGATGGGGGAAAGTGGAGTAGCGTGGGGGATGTGGGAGCGAACGGGCGCCCACAGCCTCAGGAGGGGGTCGATCCAGGGACCCCGATACAGGAGTAGGGGAGGGCGGGCGCCGTGTTCCTCGGGACCCACACTCCTCGCCTGGACGACAAGGGCCGGCTGATCCTGCCGGCGAAGTTCCGAGACCAGCTGGCGGAGGGCGTGGTGATCACCAAGGGGCAGGAGCGGTGCCTGTTCGTCTTCACCGCTGCCGCCTTCGCCGACAAGGCCGCCGCGCAGTCCGCCCCGCTCACCAAGAGCGAGCGCGACTTCCAACGGCTGCTGTTCTCCAGCGCCTTCGACGAGGTGCCCGACCGCACCGGCCGGGTCACCGTCCCGCCGGCGCTGCGGGCGTACGCCGGACTCACGCACTCATGCGTCGTCACCGGCGTCAACGACCACCTGGAGATCTGGGACGCCGACACCTGGCGCGCCTACGAGAGCGAGCAGGAGCAGGCGTACGCCGAGCAGGAGCTCGCCGGCTAGGCCACGACAGCAGGACTGGGCCCTGGCGCGAGGTCTCCGACCGCTCCATCACCTGACGCACCTTCCCCGGTGTCAGGCGAAGGAGCGGGCGGGGACCTGGCGCCACGGCCGCACGCAGCTCACCAGCACGACCTGTGGGGGTCCGCGAGCCCCCCGCAGCCATCCGTACGCACCAGGTCCGAGAGGTCGACATGGACACCGCCACCGCCGCCCCGCACGCCCCCCAGAACCCCCCACGACCCTCGCCGAGCCTGGCCTGCGAGCTGCGCGAGAGCCTGCTGCTGCTCGGCTGCGCCGTCGCGGTGACGGTCGGCATCACCACGGTCGCCCAGGCAGCCCTCAGCGTCCTCGGCTGAGCAAGCCCATGACCACCCCGGCGCACGTGCCCGTGCTGCTCGAGCGCTGCGTCGCACTGCTGGCCCCCGCCTTCGCCAAGGCAGCCCTCGCGGGCACCGCCAAGGGAGGCGTCGTGGTCGACGCGACCCTGGGCATGGGCGGGCACGCCGAGGCGCTGCTGGCCGCGCTGCCCGGTGCCCGATTCGTCGGCCTCGACCGCGACCCCGAGGCGCTGCGCCGCAGCGGCGAGCGGCTCAGTGCCGAGGCCGGGCGCACCCAGCTGGTGCACGCCGTCTACGACGAGCTGCCCGAGGTTCTCGCCAGGCTGGGGATCGGCTGCGTGTCGGGGATCTTGTTCGACCTCGGGGTGAGCTCGCTGCAGCTCGACGAGGCCGACCGCGGCTTCGCCTACGCCCAGGACGCGCCCCTGGACATGCGGATGGATCCGACGAGGGGCGCCAGCGCTGCCGATGTGGTCAACGGCTACGACGGAAAGGCCCTCGCGCGGGTGCTCAAGACCTACGGCGAGGAGCGCTTCGCCTCCCGGATCGCCGACGCGATCGTGCGCGAACGGGCCCGCGAGCCCTTCACCGGCACGGCCCGACTCGCCGAGCTGGTGCGCAGTGCGATCCCCGCAGCGACCCGCAGAACCGGCAGACACCCCGCAAAACGGACATTTCAGGCCCTGAGGATCGAAGTGAATGACGAGCTCGGCGTGTTGCGACGCGCAATTCCCGCTGCATTGGACAGCCTGTGCGTCGGCGGCCGCATGGTCGTCCTCTCCTACCAGTCGCTCGAGGACAAGATCGTGAAAGCCGAGCTCGTCGCCCGATCGGCCTCCACCGTGCCGGTTGACCTGCCGTTCATCCCCGACGGCGCCGTCCCCGAGCTGCGCCTGCTCGTCCAGGGGGCCCAGAAGGCCTCCGCCGAGGAGATCGCCGTGAACCCCCGAGCCGCGTCGGTCCGCTTGCGCGCCTGCCAGAAGGTGCGGGTCGCCGCATGACCGCCGCTGCCGACCTCGGCTTCCCTGTCGTGACCGCCCGCAGCCGGGCCGCCTCGGCCCGCGTCGGCGTCGCGCCCGTAGCCCGGCGTCGCCCGGCGCTGTCGCTGGTCGTACCGCGCCGCACCGACGCCCCCCGCGCCCCGTTCGTGGCCGTCATCGTCGCGCTGCTCGTCTCCGGTCTGCTCGGCCTGCTCGTGCTGAACACCGTGCTGGCCCAGGACGCCTTCGCCCTGCACACCCTCAGTCAGAACGGCAGGGCGCTGGCCGACCGCGAGCAGAGCCTGTCCCGTGAGGTCGAGGCGCTGCGCTCGCCGGAGGCGCTCGCCGCTCGCGCCGAGGCCGCCGGCATGGTGCAGGCCGGCCCGCCCGCCTTCCTGCGCCTGCCCGACGGCGCCATCCTCGGCAGCCCCGTCGCCGGCCTGCCGCCGGGCGCGACCCTCGGCCCCGACGGGGAGGTCATCCCCGGTCCCAACGCTGCCGTGGCCACGCCCGCGGACGAGCCTGCCGTCGACGGGACCACAGCCGACGGGCCCACGACCGACGAGCGGACAGCCGACGAGCCGACAGCCGACGAGCCCACGGCGGAGAACCGGTGACCGACCGCTCCCGCCCCGTACGCCGCAGCACCAGCCGTACCGCTGCCAGCCGCACGGCCGGCCGCTCCGCGCAGCCACGCGGCGCGGCGCCGCGTCGTACGCCGTCGCGGCCTGCGTCCCGGCCCTCGGCGGGCATCGCCCTCGGCCGGCCCATCGTTCGCCTGCGCAGCGGTCTGCTGATCGTGCTGATCCTGCTCAGCCTGATCGGCGGCCGCCTGGTGTGGCTGCAGGGGGTGCAGGGCGCGGCCTACGCCGACCAGGCCATCGCGCAGCGCTTGAAGAAGGTCGAGCTGCAGGCGCCCCGCGGCGCCATCAACGACCGCACCGGCCAGGCGCTCGCGATGTCGGTCGACGCCCGCGCGATCTACGCCGAGCCGCGCAACATCGCCAAGGCGGTCTGCCCGCCGGGCGCCAACAAGCCGTGCGAGCCGGCCACCATCGCGGCGGCGCTCGCCCCCGTGCTGTCGCTGCCGGCCGCCGAGATCCAGGCCAAGCTCACCCGGCCGGCCGCAGAGGGCAAGACCTGCTCGCGCACCGACGTCCTGGGCTGCACGGCGTTCGTCTACCTGGCGCGCGGCCTGGAGGCCGACATCGGCAACAAGGTCCGCGCGCTGGGCCTGGTCGGCATCGGCACCGACGCCGAGCCCAAGCGGGTGCACCCGGGCAAGGACCTCGCAGCCAACGTCATCGGCTTCACGACGGTGGAGGGCAAGGGCGCCGGCGGCATGGAGCTGCAGTGGGACAAGGTGCTGGCCGGCAAGCCGGGGGAGCGGATCGCCGAGGTGGACGGCGGCGGCCGGATCATCCCGAGCGGGACGACCACCGTCGTGGAGCCGCAGCCCGGCCGCGACATCGCGCTGACCATCGACCGCGACATCCAGTGGTACGCCCAGAAGGTCCTGATGGACACGCTGGCCTCCTCTGACGCCGACAGCGCCAGCGCGACCGTCATGGACATCGCGACCGGCGAGGTCCTGGCTCTGGCGTCGGTCCCGACCTTCGACGCCGACGACCCGGCTGCCGCGGATGCTGCTGTCCGTGGCAACCGGGCAGTCACCGACGTCTTCGAGCCCGGCTCGATCGGCAAGGCCATCACGATGGCCTCGGTGCTGGAGAAGGGCGTGCTCACCCCCGACAGCGTCCTGTCGGTCCCCGACCGCTTCCGGCTGTCGAACAAGACCTTCCGGGACAGCCACCCCCACCCGGTCGAGCGAATGACGTTGACGGGCGTGCTGGTCGAGTCCAGCAACGTCGGCACGATCATGGCGGCGCAGAAGATCGGCGGGCCGGCGCTCTACGAGATGCTCGACCGGTTCGGCATCGGTCACAAGACCGGCATCGGCCTGCCCGGCGAGAGCAAGGGCATCCTGCGCAAGGAGGCCACCCAGTGGTCGGGCACCGACTACGGCACCCACCCGATCGGCCAGGGCTACGCCGTCAACGGCGTGCAGATGGCCTCGGTCTACGCCACGATCGCCAACGACGGCGTACGCGTCACCCCGACGGTCATCCGCTCCACCGTGGACCTTGCCGGCAAGGTCGTCCCGGCCGACAAGCCCACCTCCACCCGGGTCATCAGCTCGAAGGTCGCGGCCCAGCTGCGGGGGATGCTCGAGGGGGTCACCAACGAGGGCGGGACGGCGGTCGGGGCAGCCATTGCGGGCTACCGCGTCGCCGGCAAGACCGGCACCGCCCAGCGGGCCGGCAAGGGCGGTGGCTACGGCAACGGCTACACCGCGAGCTTCGTCGGGTTCGCCCCCGCCGACAAGCCGCGGCTGGTCGTGTCGGTGTCGGTGCAGAACCCCAAGAACGGCTACTACGGCGGTCTGGTCGCCGGCCCGGTCTTCAAGAACATCATGAGCTTCGCGCTGCGCAGCCAGGGAGTTCCCCCCACCGGTGCCCTGTCGCCGACGCTGCGCCTGCGCGCCGGCGACTAGCCTCGCACTGTGCCTGACACCCCCGGCAGGCCGCCACGACCGATGACCGCCCTCCGGCCGCTGGCCGGTCTGCTGGCTGCCGTCCCCGGTCTGGCGGGCGGGGCCGACGCGGCGGCCGTCTCTCTCCCCGGTGTCACCGTGTCCGGCGTCACCCTGGACTCGCGCGCCGTGCAGCCCGGTGACCTCTACGCCGCGTTGCCCGGCGCCCACGCCCACGGCGCCGACTTCATTCCGCAGGCTGTCGCGTCCGGCGCCGTCGCGGTCCTCACCGACGCCGCCGGCGCTGCCCGCGTCACGGGTGTGCCGGTCCTCGTCGCTGCAGATCCCCGTGCGGTGCTGGGGCAGGTGGCCCGCTGGGTCCACGACGACCCGGCCGCCGCGATGCTGATGCTGGGCGTCACGGGGACCAACGGCAAGACGACGACCGCCTTCCTGCTCGAGGCCGGTCTGCGGGCGGCGGGCCACCGCACCGGCCTGCTCGGGACGGTGCTGACCCGGATCGGCGACGACGTCGTGCCGAGCGTGCGCACTACCCCCGAGGCGCCGGACCTGCAGGCGCTGCTGGCGGTCATGCGCGAGCGCGCGACCACCGCAGTGGCGATGGAGGTCAGCAGTCACGCGCTCACCCTTGGCCGGGTGGACGGGGTCGTCCTCGACGTCGCGGGCTTCACCAACCTCTCCCAGGACCATCTGGACTTCCACCCGACGATGGCCGACTACGAGGCAGCCAAGGCCTCTCTGTTCACCTCCTCCCGGGCCCGCGCAGGGGTCGTGAACGTCGACGACGACGCCGGTCGGCGCCTGGTGCGCTCCGCGAGCATCCCGCTGACGACGTACGGCGAGGATGCCGACTTCTCGGCCCGCGAGGTCGACCTG
>JBBPYI010000085.1:0-3907 GCA_038200075.1 Mycobacteriales bacterium | reverse complement strand
CGGCATCCGCACTCGCCGCGGGGTGGTCGACCCGACCCAGGAGGACCTGTCCGGCTGGGGGACCGGGGCGCGCATGCAGCGCTACCTCGCCGAGGCGCTGCCGCTCGGCAAGGAGGCGGTCGGCGACGCGCTCGCCGACGCCGGGCTCGACCCGGCCGACGTCGGGCTGTTCACGGTCGTGTCCTGCACCGGCTACGTCACTCCCGGCCTGGACATCCTGCTGGCCCGCGACCTGGGCATGACCGACTCGGTCCAGCGCCTGCACGTCGGTCACATGGGCTGCTACGCAGCGCTTCCCGGCCTGGGTGCTGTCTCCGACTTCGTGGTGGCGCGGGACAAGCCCGCGGTGCTGCTGTGCCTGGAGCTGACCAGCCTGCATGTGCAGGCCGCCACCGAGACGGCCCGCAGCGGACAGCCCACCCAGCAGGACCTCGAGCAGATGGTCGCGCACGCGCTGTTCAGCGACGCGGCGTCGGCCGTGGTGCTCGAACCGGGTACGGGCGGCGGGCTGGAGCTGCTCGACGTGGTGGCCCGCACCGACGTCTCGACCTCGGACCACATGACGTGGGACGTCACCGACGCGGGCTTCGTGATGGGCCTGTCGCCGGCCGTCCCCGACGTGCTGGCGCGCCATGCCCGGCCGGTCGTCCAGGAGCTGCTCGACCGGCACGGCCTGGCCGTCGAGGACATCGACGGGTGGGCGATCCACCCGGGCGGGCGCAAGATCGTCGACGTGGTCGGGGAGGTCCTGGAGCTGTCCGAGGAGCTGCTGGCCCCGTCCTACGACACGCTGCGCGACGTCGGCAACTGCTCGTCCGCGACGGTGCTGATGGTGCTCGAGCGGGTGCAGGTCGAGCCCGGCGGCACGGTCGTCGCGATGGCCTTCGGACCGGGTCTGACGCTCTACGTCGCGCTGCTGCGCCGGGCCGTCTGAGCCGGCTGCAGCACCCCGACGCGGGTCTGTCAAGGGGTGTGCAGGCCCTCTGACCTGCAACGATGCACCGGAGACCCCCGTCACGGCGTGTTACCCTCGACACGGCGAGAGGGGCCAATCACACATGACGTTCGCAGTCGGAGAGACCGTCGTCTACCCGCATCACGGTGCAGCACTCATCGAGGCCATCGAGACCCGCACCATCAAGGGCGAGGACCGGATCTACCTGGTGCTCAAGGTCGCCCAGGGTGACCTGACCGTCAGGGTGCCCGCCGACAACGCCGAGATCGTCGGTGTCCGCGACGTCGTCGGCCAGGCCGGTCTCGACAAGGTCTTCGAGGTCCTGCGGGCCCCGGCGGTCGAGGAGCCGACCAACTGGTCGCGCCGCTACAAGGCCAACCTGGAGAAGCTCGCCTCCGGCGACATCAACAAGGTCGGCGAGGTGGTGCGAGACCTGTGGCGTCGTGACAAGGAGCGGGGCCTGTCGGCCGGCGAGAAGCGCATGCTCTCCAAGGCCCGTCAGATCCTGGTCAGCGAGCTCGCGCTCGCCGAGGGCACCAACGAGGACAAGGCCGAGGCCATCCTCGACGAGGTCCTCGCCTCCTGACCGTGGCTCCGGACTCGCCGGCGCCGGTGCGCACCCGGGCGCCCCGTACGCCCTATGCCGTGCTCGAGGTGCTGCGGCTGCTCGTCGTGGTGTTCTTCGCCGGCGCCGGCTATCAGATCGGCGCCTCGGTCGACGGGGACCGGCCGGTGCTGGGTGCGCTCAACGGCACCGCGGTCGGGCTGGTGCTCGGCTCAGGTCTGGGCTACGTGCTCGGAGGCATCCTGGGCCGTCGGACGGCCGGGGCCGCCGAGGTCGCCCGTACCCGCCTGAGGGACGTCACGGCCGACACGCTCGTCGCCGGGGCGCTCGGGCTGGTCGGCGGGGTGCTGGTCGGCGCGGGGGTGGCCTGGCCGGTGTTCTTCCTGCCGCAGGCCTATCTGGCGTTCCCGCTGTTCGGCTTCGTCGTGGTGGTGCTGGGCTATCTGGGCTCGCAGGTCGCGATGAGCAAGCGCGACGGGGTGCTGGCGCTGTTCGGCGAGCGCGCCGGGCTCGCACCGCGCGACGCCCCGACCGCGGCGCTGCCGCGCGTGATCGACACCTCGGTCGCGATCGACGGGCGCGTGCTCGACGTCGTGCGCGCGGGCTTCCTGCACGGCCGCGTCCTGGTGCCGACGCCCGTGCTGGCCGAGCTGCAGGGCCTGGCCGATGCTGGCGACGACCTGCGCCGCGGCCGGGGTCGCCGTGGCCTGGAGGTGCTCGACGCGCTCAGGCGTGAGGACGGCGTGGAGCTCGAGGTGCTCGATCTCGATGTGCCCGGTGTCCACGAGGTCGACGCCAAGCTGGTCCGCATCTGCCTGGACCGCGGCGCAGCGCTGCTCACCCTGGACACCAACCTGGCCAAGGCCGCCTCGCTGGCGGGGGTGCGGGTGCTGAACCTGCACGCCCTGTCGCTGGCCATGCGCCCGCCGGTGGCCGCGGGCGACGAGGTGCCGGTGCTGCTGCTCAAAGCAGGCAAGGAGGCCGGGCAGGCCGTCGGCTACCTCGACGACGGCTCGATGGTCGTGGTGGAGCGCGGGCGCAGTCGGGTCGGCCAGGAGGTCAAGGTCGCAGTCACCTCCGTGCTCACCACCGCGAACGGTCGGCTGGTCTTCGCCCGCCCCGCCGGCGAGCCCGGTCGGCCGTCACCGGCCGCCATGCCGGTCCGCCGCGTTCCGTGAGCGTCGGCGTCCTGGTCCCGGCTGCCGGCCTGGGCGTACGCCTTGGCCCTGGCGCCCCGAAGGCCCTGCGCGAGCTGGCCGGTCAGCCGCTGCTCGTGCACGCCGTCCGCGGCCTGCGCGCCTGCCCCCTCGTCGGTCCGATCGTGGTGGCAGCGCCGGCCGCCGACGTCGAGGCGGTGGGTGCGCTGCTCGCGGCGTACGACGTGGTGGTCGTGGCGGGTGGCGCCGAGCGGCAGGACTCCGTCCGGGCGGCGCTGGCGGCGCTGCCGGCTGCGGTCGACCTGGTGTTGGTGCACGACGCCGCCCGGTGCCTGACGCCGGTCGCGGTCGTCGAGCGGGTCATCGCGGCGCTCGTGGCCGGGGCCGTGGCTGTGGTTCCTGTCCTGCCGGTCGCCGACACGATCAAGCAGGTCGAGGAGGAGGTGGTCGTCGTGACGGTGGACCGCTCGACGCTGGTGTCGGTGCAGACGCCGCAGGGCTTCACCCGCGAGGTGCTCGAGCAGGCTCACGTCGCCGGGGGCGTGGCCCGCACCGATGACGCCGGGCTGGTCGAGGCGCTCGGCCTGCCGGTGGTGACGGTCGCCGGGTCCGACGAGGCCTTCAAGGTGACCCGGCCGCTGGACCTGCTGCTCGCCGAGGCGGTGCTGGGTGCGCGCTGAGCTTTCACGTCACGGGCTGCCCCGCGTCGGGGTCGGCACCGACGTGCACCCCTTCGAGGCGGGTCGGCCGTGCTGGGTCGCGGGCCTGCTGTGGGAGGGCGCCGACGGCCTGGCCGGGCACTCCGACGGTGACGTCGCCGCGCACGCCGCCTGCGACGCGCTGCTGTCGGCGGCCGGGCTCGGCGACCTCGGCTCGAACTACGGCACGTCCGAGCCTGCCTGGAAGGGCGCGTCGGGGGCGGCGCTGCTGACCGAGACCCGCCGCCGGGTCGAGGCCGCCGGCTTCGTCATCGGCAACGTCTCGGTGCAGGTCATCGGCAACAGCCCCCGCGTCGGCCCGCGCCGCGCCGAGGCGTCGGCGGCCTTGGCCGAGGTCCTGGGCGCCCCCGTCAGCGTCTCGGCGACCACCACCGACGGACTCGGCCTGACCGGTCGCGGCGAGGGCCTGGCGGCGATCGCGACCGCCCTGGTCGTCCCCGCCTGACCTGGCCCCGCCCGCCCGAGCGCGTCTGCTTCCCGGTGCCCGCCGCACGCTCGGCCCGGGCGCTGG
>JBBPYI010000084.1:0-6129 GCA_038200075.1 Mycobacteriales bacterium | reverse complement strand
CGCCCGGCTCGACCGGCTTGACCGGTGCGGAGACGTCGGCCACACCGGCACCCCGGTCCTGTGGCGAGATGACCAGCGCGGCCACCACCCCCGCCACCAGGACGGCCACGGCCAGCACCGCAACCAGGCCGGCCGGCGCAGCCGCGACCGGCATCGGTCGCCGCTCGGTCCCGATGACGTCCACTGCCGGAGTGTGGCGCAGCCGGGACGTGGAAGGGGGACGTCATGCCTGCCAGCGACCGCGTGCCAGTGTGTCCATCATGATCACCGCCATCGTCATGGTCTCCGCCGAGGTCTCGCAGATCCCGGAGGTCGCTCAGCGAATCGCCGATCTCGACGGCGTGAGCGAGGTCTACTCCGTCGCCGGGTCGGTCGACCTGGTGGCGATGGTCCGGGTGCGCCGCCATGAGCAGCTGCACGACGTCATCGCCGGCCGGCTGAACAAGGTCGACGGCGTGCTGGCGACCCAGACCCACATCGCCTTCCAGGCCTACAGCACCCACGACCTTGAGGCCACCTTCAGCCTCGGGATGGAGCAGCAGTGACAGGACAGTTCAAGGAGGTCGCCGCGAGTGGTGACTTCGTGCGACAGGCCAACCGCTTCACCGACCGCATCACCGCCGATGGCAGCTCTGGCTACCCGGTCGAGGCCGGCCGCTACGTCCTCTACGTCAGCCTGGCCTGCCCCTGGGCACATCGCTCGATCATCGTGCGGCAGCTGCTGGGCCTGCAGGACGCGCTCGGGCTGCGCGTCGTCGACCCGCTGCGCGACGACAAGGGGTGGCGCTTCACCCTCGACGAGGGCGACGTCGACCCCGTGACCGGCGCGGCCTACGTCATGGAGCTCTACCGCCGCTCCGACCCGTCCTTCGACGGTCGGGCCACCGTGCCGTTCCTCTGGGACACCCGCACGGAGCGGATCGTCAGCAACGACTACCCGCAGATCTCGTTGGACCTGTCGACGCAGTGGGCGTCACTGCACGGCCCGCAGGCCGCTGATCTGTATCCCGAGCACTCCCGGGAGGCCATCGACGAGATGACAGAGGCCAACTTCCACGCCGTGAACAACGGGGTTTACAAGGCCGGCTTCGCGACCTCGCAGCAGTCCTACGACAAGGCGTACGACGCGCTGTTCGCCCGCCTGCACGAGCTCGACGCGCATCTGGCGACCGAGCGCTACCTGGTCGGCCGACAGCTCACCGAGGCCGACGTCCGGCTCTACACGACGCTGGTCCGCTTCGACGCGGCCTACCACGGCCACTTCAAGTGCAACGAGCGCAAGCTGACCGAGTTCGAGCACCTGTGGCCGTACGCCCGCGACCTGTTCCAGACGCCGGGCTTCGGCGACACGACCGACTTCGCGCACATCAAGAACCACTACTACGGCACCCACGAGGCGATCAACCCGACGCTCGTCGTGCCGAAGGGACCGGATCTGTCCGGTTGGGACGCCCCCCACGGTCGCGACCATCTGGCGCAGGAGCTGGCCGAGCAGTCAAGCTAGGACCCTGCTGCCGGTAGGACCCCCTCGAACGTGTGGGCAGACTGCTCCCGGAGACGGAGCAGTCTGCCCAACCTGCAGACACCCCCACGCCGGGGGTGCGAGCGCGACGACGGGGTCAGGACGTGGCCGCGCGCAGCGCCTGGCTGACCTCGACCCACCGGTCGAGCAGGGCCGCCGCGCGCCCGTCGGACAGGGCTGCTGCCGCCCGGTCCCAGCCGGCGCGAAGCCGCTCCACCAGATCGCCGGACGCCGCCGCGTGTGCCGCCAGGGCCGCCGCGGCGTTGAGCAGCACGGCGTCGCGCACCGGTCCGGTCGCGCCGTCGAGCAGGTCGCGGGCGACCGCGCCGTTGAAGGCGGCGTCGGCTCCCCGCAGGTCCGACAGCGTCGCCGGGGCGATCCCGAGCGAGGCGGGGTCGACGGCTCACCGCTCGACCGTGCCGCCGCGTACGACCCACACCGTCGACGGGCCGGTGGTGGTGAGCTCGTCCAGGCCGTCGTCGCCTCGGAAGACCAGCGCATCGGCGCCCCGGGCGGCCAGCACGCCGGCCATGACCGGAGCCAGCCGGGCGTCGGAGACCCCGACGGCCTGCGAGCCCGGTCGGGCCGGGTTGGTGAGCGGCCCCAGGATGTTGAAGACGGTCGCGACGCCGAGGTCCCGGCGCGGGACGGCTGCGTGGCGCATGCCGGGATGGAAGACGGGCGCGAAGCAGAAGGCGATGCCGGCCTGCTCCAGGCACGGCCCGACGGCGGCGGGCGGCAGGTCCACGGCCACCCCGAGGTGCTCGAGCAGGTCGGCGGAGCCGCAGGCCGAGGACGCCGCGCGGTTGCCGTGCTTGACGACCGGGACCCCGGCGCCGGCGACCACCAGCGCCGCCATGGTGGACAGGTTGACCGTGTTGGACCGGTCGCCACCGGTGCCGCAGGTGTCCACGACCCGACCGGTCACGCTCACCGGGGCCGCCTCGGCCAGCATGACCTCGACCAGACCGGCGACCTCCGCGGCCGTCTCGCCCTTG
This sequence comes from Mycobacteriales bacterium, assembly GCA_038200075.1. Taxonomy (GTDB): domain Bacteria; phylum Actinomycetota; class Actinomycetes; order Mycobacteriales; family SCTD01; genus SCTD01. Next base: position 3,609 of record JBBPYI010000084.1, on the reverse strand, counting down.
GCGCGCAGCGCGACGGCGAAGCCCGCGACCTGCGCAGGAGTGGCGTTCCCGGTCATCACCTCGCCCATCACCCAGGCGGTGTCGGCGCTCGTAAGGTCGCTTCCCGCGAGCAGCGCCGACAGCACACCCGGCCAGTTGGTCGGCGCAGGCGCGCTCAGTGCAGAGCCCGGCGTACGGGCGCGCCGGCCTCCCGGGCTCGCAGCAGCTCGGCCGCCACGCCGGTGATCTCGACCGGGTCGAGGGGGTGCGCCACCACGCCGTCGGCCTGCGACCAGGTCGCGAGCCAGGCGTCGACCTTGCGAGCCACCAGCACCAGGGTCGGGGGGCAGTCGGCGAGCTCGTCCTTCATCTGCTTGGCCAGTCCCATGCCACCGGTGGGCCAGGCCTCGCCGTCGAGCACGACGAGGTCCACGCCGCCCTGGTCGACCCGCGCGACGACCTGCTCACCCGTGGCGAGCTCGACGTACTCCACCCGCCCGAGGTCACCCGCCGGCCGGCGCCCGAGCGCGCCGCGCACCTGGTCGCGCACCGCCGGGTCGTCGCTGTAGACGACGACCAGGTGGGTGTGCGGGGCGACGACGACGTCCGGCTGGCTCATGACGCCGATCGTACGGCTGCTAGCGGGGCAGCTGCCCCGGGCCCTTCCAGGGAGCGGCCACGGTGTGGGTGTAGCAGTTCGGACCGGCGTTGTAGGCCGACAGTCGCGCACTGCAGACGCTGCAGGCGACCGTTCCGCTGGTGCGTGCCTTGGCGACCGGCTTCATGGTCGTCCCGGTAATACGGCTGCCCGATGCCACGGTGTCTCCCTCGAACGCCCCAGCCGGTGTGGCCGCGGTCACAGCCGACCCTAGGGAAGCGAGAACCTGCAGGTCAAGCGGTCGCGTCCGGCCCGAGGGCGTCCCACCCCACGACGTCTCCGCCGAGTCGCTGGGCCAGCCCTGCCATCCGCGAGCGTTCCTGACTGGCCGACAGGGCGGTCAGGAGCTGCGTACGTGTGGCGTGCACCGCCCCGCCGCCGAGGACCTGCAGGGTGTAGCCGTCCTGCGCCAGCAGCTCGGCCGCCCGGTCCACGGTCGCCGGCGCCAGCAGGCCGACCAGGTAGTGGCGCAGCAGCAGCGGCTGATCCAGGTCGACGCCGCGCCCCGCGGCGTCAGCGAGCACGGCCGAGTCGGCTCTCGCGGCCTCGAAGGCCTCCATCAGGACCACCAGCGACGGGTCGGCCGGGTCCAGCACGACCGGTGCAGGCGCCCGGCGCCGACGCAGCCGATCCAGCAGCGTCATGGTCAGACGCCGGCGCGGGCGTCGAGCCGGTCCAGGCGCCGGTCTTCGCGCTCGGCCTCGCGCTCGCTGGCGCGCATCCACTGCGTGAGCAGCACCGCCAGGAACATCAGCCCGATGATGTCGCCGGAGGCCCACAGCAGGCCGCCGCCGAGCTGCTGCTGGAAGACCGACTCTGCGAGCCCGTGCAGCGGCAGGTAGTGCTCAGCCGCCAGCAGTCCGCGCCCGTCCGGCTCCACGCTCATGATCGCCACGCCCAGGAAAGCGTGGAAGGGCAGCGTCGCGGAGACCAGCAGCATCCGGAACGGATGCCCGGAGCGTCCCGGCACCGGGTCGATCCCCAGCAGCGGCCAGAAGAACAGCGCACCGACGGCCACGAAGTGCAGGTGCAGCAGCTCATGCAGCACGGAGTTGTCGAGCGTCGCGGCGTACCAGCCGGAGAAGTAGAGCGCGAACGGGCTCGCCACGAACAGCAGCCACGGGATGAGCGGGAAGCTCACGATCGCGGCGAAGCGCGAGTGCAGCAGGCGCAGCAGCGCCGAGCGCGGCCCCTTGGGCAGGGTCCGCAGCGCCAGCGTCACGGGAGCGCCGAGCGCGAGGAAGACGGTGGCCACCATCGACAGCATCATGTGCTGGACCATGTGAACGCTGAACAGGCTCAGGTCGTACGCCGCGAGCCCTGACATCGTGGCCAGCGCGATGGTCCCCAGCCCTCCGACGAGGAACGAGATCGAGCGCCCCACCGGCCAGCGATCCCCCCGAGCGCGCAGGCGACGCACCCCCAGGACGTACGCCGCGGCCGGGAGCAGCACCAGCAGCAGCGGCAGGACCGCCGGCTGGGCCTGCGTGAACACCGACAGCGGACCGAAGTCCGGCAGTCCGTCAGCGTGCGCCAGCACCGTCGTCATGGGTCAAGAGTAGGTCCGCCAGACGGTCCCGGCGCGGCGGACGACCCCGCGTGGCCAGTGCGGCCCAGGCCTGGCAGACTCCTGCTCGTGACTGCTGCCCCTGCGCTTGAGAAGCTGCCAGCACACGGATCTCTGACGCGACCCAACATGGTCAGCGTCGGGACGATCGTGTGGCTGTCGTCGGAGCTGATGTTCTTCGCGGCCCTGTTCGCGATGTACTTCACGATCCGCTCCGTCCAAGGGAGCGAGGTCTGGGCCGGCGAGACCGAGATCCTCAACGTCCCGTACGCCCTGGTGAACACCATCATCCTGGTGTCGTCCTCGGTCACCTGCCAGCTCGGCGTGTTCGCCGCTGAGCGCGGGGACGTCTACGGCCTGCGGCGCTGGTTCAGCCTGACCCTGGGCATGGGCACGGTGTTCGTGCTCGGTCAGGGCTACGAGTACATCAACCTGGTCAACGAGGGCCTGACGCTGTCGTCGGCGCCGTACGGCTCGGTCTTCTACCTCACGACCGGCTTCCACGGCCTGCACGTCATCGGCGGGCTGTTCGCCTTCGTGATCGTGCTGCTGCGCTCGACCGTGGGCCGCTACTCCCCGGAGAAGGCCACCAGCGCGATCGTCACCTCGTACTACTGGCACTTCGTCGACGTCGTCTGGATCGGGCTGTTCGCCGCGATCTACATCATCAAGTGAGCCGCTCCGTCAGCAAGGATGCCCGTGTGAACACGCTCGACAAGAAGATCCGACGCCGAGGCAAGATTGGCGGCTACACCGTGGTCCTGGTGGCCCTGTCGGTCGTCGGCGCGCTCTACACCGCCGTGGCCTCCCCCAGCAATGCTCAGGACAGCCAGCCCAAGAGCAGCCAGTCCGTCGCCGTCCAGGAGGGCCGCCAGCTCTACCTGTCGGGGTGCTCGACCTGCCACGGGCTCAACGCGCAGGGCGGCTCCGGCGGCCCGTCGCTGATCGGCGTCGGCTCCGCCGCGGTGGTCTTCCAGGTCGAGTCCGGCCGGATGCCGCTGAACGCCGGCCTGCAGCAGGCCCCGCGCAAGAAGGTCCGTTACACCCGCGATCAGATCGACGCCCTCGCGGCCTACATCCAGAGCAACGGCGGCGGACCGACGCTGCCCGCCGGCTCGCTCACCGACGGCGACCTGCAGCTCGGCGGTGCGCTGTTCCGCACCAACTGCGCGAGCTGCCACAACTTCGCCGGCTCCGGCGGGGCGCTGTCCTACGGTAAGTACGCCCCACCGCTGCAGCCGGCCAACGCCCGGGTCATCTACGCGGCCATGCGGTCCGGCCCGGAGTCGATGCCCCGCTACGGCGACAACCAGCTCACGACGGAGGAGAAGCGCGCCATCACGCGCTACGTCGAGTACATCACCGCGGCCGACGACCCGGGCGGCGCCGGTCTGGGCCGGCTCGG
>JBBPYI010000083.1:0-2474 GCA_038200075.1 Mycobacteriales bacterium | reverse complement strand
GGAGCCAGCGCGACGGCCCGGTCGCCGTACGCCGTGGTCAGTCCGGACAGCAGGTCGGGCCAGTGTCGCTCCAGGCGGGCCAGCAGGACCGTACGGTCCGCGACCGGCTCGCCCGCGATCTGCGCGGCCGCACGGGCCAGGACCGCCTGCAGCTCCACGGGTCAGGCCTTCCTGACCCGGTAGAGCGTCTCCTGCGCCAGGGAGGCGAGCAGTGCGCCGTCCTCGCTCCACAGCGAGCCGGTGTAGAGCCCCCGCCCCTGGCTGACGGCGCGGGACTGCAGGTCCATCAGCACCCACCGGTCGGCGCGCACGGGGCGGTGCAGCCACAGCGCGTGGTCCAGCGTGGACTGCAGCCGGTCCTTGGAGCTGGCCAGCGAGGCGTGCCCGGTGTAGATGTCGGACAGGTAGGTCAGCACCGCGGCGTGCAGCAACGGGTCCTCGGGCAGCGCCTCGGTGCAGCGCAGCCAGACCTGGGTCGGCCAGCTCTGCTGCGGCTGGTCGATCACCCGCTGCTCGAAGCCGATCAGGCGGTGCGGCACGGACACCTCGCGTACCGCTGCGGCATCCGGCGCTGCCAGCGTCGTCTCGTCGGGAGCGTCGTCGACCGCGTCGTGGAAGGAGGCCGACAGGTTGAGGATGACCCGGCCCTGCTGACGTGCGACGACCCGGCGGGCGGAGAAGCTGCGCCCGTCGCGGTCGCGCTCGACGGTGAACACCACCGGCTGGCGGCTGTCACCGGGACGCAGGAAGTAGCCGTGCAGCGAGTGCGGCGTACGCCCCTCGGGCACCGTGGCGCCGGCCGCCAGCAGGGCCTGGGCCGCGACCTGACCGCCGTACAGCGACTCGGTCTCCTCGAACAGAGCGGTGGAGCGGAACAGGTCGAGGTCGACCCGCTCCAGGCTCAGGACGTCGAGCAAGGCGACATCGGACAGGTCAGGCACGCCGTGCACCCTAGGGTTGTCGCCGTGAGCTCATCGGTCGACCCCGCCTTCCTCGCCCTGCCGATGCGCGAGGCCGCCGCCGCTGCGCTGCAGGCCGCCACCGATGCCGGTGCCAGTCATGCCGACGTCCGGGTCGAGCGGCTGCGCCACCAGGACCTGTCGATGCGCAACGCCCGGCTCGAGCGGCTCGCGGACGGCACGACCGTCGGGCTGGCCGTACGCGTGGTCCACGACGGAACCTGGGGGTTCGCCAGCGGTCCCGACGTCACCGTCGACGAGGCCGTACGCCTGGCGCGCACGGCTGTCGAGGTCGCGCGCACCAGCGCGCCGCTCAACTCCGAGCCGGTGGAGCTGGCCGACGAGCCGGCCTACCCCGACCGCACCTGGGTGTCGGCCTACGACATCAACCCCTTCGACGTCGACCCGGCCGAGAAGACCGCGCTGTTCGCCGAGTGGAGCGAGCGGTTGCTCGCCGACGACGCCGTCGACCACGTCGACGTCAGCCTGCAGCAGGCCCTGGACGGCAAGTTCTACGCCGACACCGCCGGCACCACGACCACCCAGCAGCGCGTACGCGTGCAGCCGCGACTGACCGCCACGCGGGTCGACCCCGGCGGCGGCTTCGAGACCATGCGCACCAACGCGATGCCGGCCGGCCGCGGCTGGGAGTACCTCACCGGCGACGTCTTCGACTGGCAGGCCGAGCTGGCCCGACTGCCCGAGCTGCTGGTCGAGAAGGCCAAGGCGTCCAGCGTCGAGCCGGGTCGCTACGACCTGGTCATCGACCCGACCAACCTGTGGCTGACGATCCACGAGTCGATCGGCCACGCCACCGAGCTCGACCGGGCGCTGGGCTACGAGGCGGCGTACGCCGGGACGTCGTTCGCGACGCTGGACCAGCTCGGGACGCTGCGCTACGGCTCGCCGGTCATGCAGGTGACCGGCGACCGGACGACTCCGCACGGCCTCGCGACGATCGGGTGGGACGACGAGGGCGTGCAGACCCAGGAGTGGGACATCGTGCGCGACGGCGTGCTCGTCGGCTACCAGCTCGACCGGCGGATGGCCCGGCAGAACTCCGCCGCTCTCGGGGTCTCCCGCTCCAACGGCTGCGCCTTCGCCGACTCCCCCGGTCACGTCCCGGTGCAGCGGATGGCCAACGTCAATCTGCGCGCGGCAGCCGACGGGCCCACGACGCAGGAGCTGATCGGCCAAGTCGAGCGCGGCATCTACGTCGTCGGCGACAAGAGCTGGTCGATCGACATGCAGCGCTACAACTTCCAGTTCACCGGTCAGCGGTTCTACGAGATCAAGGACGGTCGCCTCGTGGGGCAGCTGCGCGATGTCGCCTACCAGGCGACGACCACCGACTTCTGGGGGTCGATGGAGGCCGTCGGCGGGCCCGAGACCTATCTGCTCGGCGGGGCCTTCAACTGCGGCAAGGCCCAACCCGGGCAGGTCGCTGCGGTCTCGCACGGCTGCCCGTCGGCGCTGTTCCGGGGCGTGAGCATCCTGAACCCCGCGCGGGAGGGT
>JBBPYI010000082.1:0-8985 GCA_038200075.1 Mycobacteriales bacterium | reverse complement strand
TACTGCGTCGACGAACCCGACCCGTCGTGCAAGTGGCCCGCCGCGCCTTCGCCCTGTGCACCGTACACGCCCTCCTCCCCCCTCCCCGCTGCCCTCCACCCTCCCGTATTGACCCTCACGGGCTTCGCCTGCTCGATCCCATGCTCCGGATCCGCGACCCCGGGTTGGCCCGCCATGCGCAGTAGCTCCACCGGGCTCTGGCTCCGCGACTGGGGGCGCGACATGTTGTCGTAGTCGTGGCGCGGGCGCTGGGGCTCGGCGCCCCAGGTGCGCATCGGGTCGGCGCGGCCTTTGTGCCAGGGTTTGGTGAGGGGCGGGAAGTATTGCCGGTAGGCGGCCCAGGCGACGAGGATGCCGAGGAGGCTGCCGGAGAGGACGTCGAAGGGGTGGTGCCGCGCGTCCATGATGCGGGTGGCGGCGATGAGGGCGGCGCCGAGGGTGGGGACCAGGACGATGAAGGTCTTCCACACTTGGCCGCGGCTGTCGAGGACGACGTGCTGGCCTTCGGCGGTCCGGTGCCGGCCGACGACACCGCCGTGCTGGTCGTGCGCATCCCGTCCCAGCGCTGACGCTCAGCCCAGGACCGCGCTCACCAGCTCCTGCGCCTCGGCCTGCAGCCGGGCCAGGTGGTCGGCTCCGGCGAAGCTCTCGGCGTACACCTTGTAGACGTCCTCGGTGCCGGATGGCCGGGCGGCGAACCAGCCTGACGCGGTGGTGACCTTGAGCCCGCCGATGGCCGCGCCGTTTCCGGGGGCCTCGGTGAAGGTGCCGGTGATCGGCTCGCCGGCCAGCTCGGTCGCGGTGACGTCGGAGGCCGACAGCCCTGCCAGCGCCTGCTTCTGCACCGGGCTCGCGGGCGCGTCCGTGCGCGCGTAGTGCGAGACCCCGAACTCCGCCTCGAGGCGCCGGTAGTGCTCGCTGGGCGACACACCGGTGACACCGAGGATCTCCGCGGCCAGCAGGCACAGCACGATGCCGTCCTTGTCGGTGGTCCACACCCCGCCATCGCGCCGGAGCAGGGAGGCGCCGGCGCTCTCCTCACCGCCGAAGCAGATGCTGCCGTCGAGCAGCCCGGGCACGAACCACTTGAAGCCAACCGGCACCTCGACCAGGCGCCGGCCCAGCCGTTCCACGACCCGGTCGATCATCGAGGAGCTCACCAGCGTCTTGCCGATCGCCGCCGTGGCCGGCCAGTTGGGCCGGTGCGTCAGCAGGTGCTCGATCGCCACCGCGAGCATGTGGTTGGGGTTCATCAGGCCGGCGTCGGGCGTGACGATCCCGTGCCGGTCGGCGTCGGCGTCGTTGCCGGTCGACAGGTCGTAGGCCGCGCGCTGCTCGACCAGCGACGCCATGGCGTACGGCGAGGAGCAGTCCATCCGGATCTTGCCGTCCCAGTCCAGCGTCATGAAGCGCCAGGTCGGGTCCACGACCGGGTTGACGACGGTGAGGTCGAGCCGGTGGCGTTCGGCGATCGCGCCCCAGTAGTCGACGCTGGCTCCGCCGAGCGGGTCGGCCCCCAGTCGCAGGCCCGCGTCGCGGACGGCGTCGAGGTCCACGACCGAGGGCAGGTCGTCCACGTAGGCGGCCAGGAAGTCGTACGAGCCGGGGTCGGCGCGCGACAGCGGCACACGCGCGACGCCGCCCGTACGCAGCAGCTCGTTGGCCCTGTCCTGGATCCAGCCGGTCGCCTCGCTACCGGCCGGTCCGCCGTCCGGGGGGTTGTACTTGAAGCCGCCGTCGCCCGGTGGGTTGTGCGACGGGGTCACCACGATGCCGTCGGCGCGCGGACCGTTGCCGGCGTTGTGCCTCAGGACCGCGTGCGACAGCGCCGGCGTCGGTGTGTAGCGACGCCGGCTGTCGACCACGACGGTCACGTCGTGCGCGGTCAGGACCTCCAGGGCCGTGGTCCATGCCGGTTCGGACAGCGCGTGGGTGTCCTTGACCAGGAACAGCGGCCCGGTGCTGCCCTGGCCGGCGCGGTACTCGCAGACCGCCTGGGTCGTCGCGGCGATGTGGTCGTCGTTGAAGGCGGTGTTCAGCGAGGAGCCGCGGTGGCCGGAGGTGCCGAACGCGACTTGCTGCGACGGCTCGGCCGGGTCCGGGTGCAGGGCGTAGTAGGCGGTGACCAGCGCTGCGACGTCAACCAGGTCGGCGGGCTGGGCGGGCTGGCCGGCACGGTCGTGCATCGTGGCCTCCAAAGGTCGGGACGGCCATCGTGGCGTACGGCCGGCCCGCCGGGTCCAGCGGTGTCAGGCGCGGCGGCGGCGGGCCAGGACGGTGAGCGTGAGCGCGATCAGCACCAGCTCGAGCGTTACGGCGATGACGCCGATCGGCTCGGTCCAGTTCCCCCGGTCGTCGGTGTAGTCGGGCATGCCCGGGCCGCGGGACAGCACGTAGCCGACCAGCGGGCCTGCGCCGACGCCGAGCGCCAACACCCAGGCGGTGCGCAGCGAGCGGCCGGACACCAGCAGCACGGCGACCGCGATGGCGACGAGCTCGACGATCCAGTAGCCGACGCCGACGTAGCGGGGGGCCTTGTCACCGATGATCCCGCCCTGGTCGACCACGTGGACGTAGCCGATGCCGAGGGCCAGGACCGCGCCGGTCACCCGGGCGGCCACAGCGGTGGCGAGCCGGGACAGGGTGGGGGTGCTCAGGGTTGAGGTCATGACGAGCCTTTCGGGTCAGGGATGGGCGTGCAGGGCGAGTTCAGGAGGCGTACGCGGCAGCGCCTGCGGTCCCAGCAGGGCCCGCCCGCGCAGCAGCCGGTCGGCGGTGACGACAGCGGTCAGCCACAGCGCGGCCAGGGTCCACGAGCCGGCGACGTTGGTGAGCCAGTGGTAGCCGAGGTAGACCCGGCTGGCGCCGACCGCGACCGGCACCAGCAGCAGGACGCCGACCGGGACCCGCAGCCGGGAGCGCCCCCGGGTCACCAGCAGGTAGGCGAGCGCGGCGTACAGCACCAGGGAGGTCAGGGAGTGCCCGGAGGGGAACGCGAAGCCGCTCTCGGCCCCGTCGATCGCGAGCGGCAGGGCCGGGCGGTCGCGGTGGACCAGCAGCTTGGCGGCGAAGGTCAGCGCGCCGCTGCCGAGGACCGCGACGACCAGCAGCGCTGCCGACCAGCGGTCCCGGCGCCACAGCGCAGCGGCCACCAGGGCGGTCACGAGCAACACCACCGGGACGCTGCCGAGCAAGGTCGCCGCGCGGGCCAGCGCGGTCAGCAAGGGGGTGCGGTGGGCGGCCAGCAGGCGCAGCAGCGGCTGGTCCAGGAAGGTCACGCCCCCGCCCTCCAGCACGTCCTCGGTGACCACGGTGAAGGCCGCGCCCGTGATGACGGCCGCCACCAGACCCGTGCTGAGGACCACGCCGACGGCGGCCTGGGGATCCGACCAGCTCGCGACGGAGCCGACCAGACGATTGCTGCGACGGCGCACCGCCGTCGTGACGCCGACCGCGGACGGTCTGCGGCGTACGACGACCGCGGTCAGCGCCAGGGCGCCGGCCAGCAGCAGGGCCACCAGGGCGTACGCCGGGGTTCCCGACAGCACGTCGTCGACACCGCTGAGCACTGCAACCACCCGTCTGCGCGGGCCGCGGAGCGGCCGTGGGCGTCAGGATGGCGCGCTCCAGATGGCAGGACGATGAGAGCGCTCGGCGACGTAGCGTGCGCGCTGTGAGCTCTCGTGGACGGCGTCGGTCGGTGGCCACGCACGTCACGGTCGTCGCGACCGCAGGCAGTGCAGCGGCACTGCTGCTGCTGCTGGCCGGGCTGTACTTCGTCGTCACCCGGCAGCTGGAGTCGACCGTGGCCGACGGGCTGGTCGCGCGCTCGGCCGACGTCGAACGGCTGCTGGCGGTGGAGGGCCGGTCGGTGGTCGAGACCGAGCCGTACGCCGAGCTCTACGACGGGGCGCTGGTGGCGGCCTCGCCGGCACTGGCCGAGGTCGAGCCGCTGGTGCCCGACCTCGGGGCGATCCCGCGTGGCGGCACGCTGGTGCTGACCCGGAGCGTGCGGCTGCGCCCGGGCGCGGACGCCGCCTCTCTGCGGGTGGTGGCGCGCACCCTGCCCGACGGTCAGGTGCTGGCGGTCGCGGCGTCCCTGGAGCCCCAGCGTGAGGCGGGCGAGCGCCTGCTGATCGGCCTGGCTGCCGCCGGTCCGCTGCTGCTGCTGCTGATCGCGGTCGCCGTCCACCGCTCGGTGCGCTCGGCGCTGCGGCCGGTCGACGCCCTGACCCGGGAGGCGGCCCAGATCAGCTCGCACGACACGACCCAGCGCCTCACGCCCGTGCCGGGCGAGGACGAGGTGGCCCGGCTCGCCGCGACGCTGGACGCGATGCTGCAGCGCCTGGCGCTCGGGCTGGACCGGGAGCGAACCTTCGTCGACGACGCCTCGCACGAGCTGCGCACCCCGGTGGCGGTGCTGCGGGGCGAGCTCGAGCTGGCGCTGTCCGACCTTGGCGACAAGGCCGGCGTCGAGACCTCGCTGCGCGCAGCCCTGGGCGAGGCCGAACGGCTGTCCCGGCTGGCCGAGGACCTGCTCGGGCTGGCCCGGGAGAGGTCCGGGACGCTGATGCTGCGCCGCGAGGACGTCGACGTGGCCGCGCTGCTCGCGAGCACCTGCGCGCGGCTGGGGCCGGCCAGCGGGCTGGCGCTCGAGGTCGACGCCCCCGTCGGACTGCGCCTCGCCGGCGACCCGGACCGGTTCGAGCAGGTCCTGGGCAACCTGGTGCGCAACAGCGCCGAGGCCGGGGCGACGCGCGCGGTGCTGGCCGCGGCCGCTGACGACGGGGAGCTGGTGCTCTCGGTCGCCGACGACGGGCCGGGGTTCCCCGACGGCTTCGCCAGCAGCGCCTTCCAGCGCTTCACCCGGGCCGACACCGCTCGCACCCGCACCTCCGGGGCCGGACTGGGCCTCGCGCTGGTCGCCGCGATCGCCGAGGCGGCCGGCGGCAGCGTGTCCGCGCAGGCCCACGGCCCGCTCGGCGGAGCAGTCGTGACCCTGCGCCTGCCCGGCGTGCAGTCCTAGGCTCGGCGTCATGCGACTGCTCGTGGTGGAGGACGACCCCGCGATGGCGTCGCTGCTGGAACGGGCCCTGGTCAAGCAGGGCTACGCCGTCGAGGTGGCGCGTACGGGTGAGGACGCGCTCTGGCACGTCCTGGAGCACGACTTCGACGCAGTCGTGCTCGACGCGATGATCCCCGCGCCCGACGGCTTCGAGGTGTGCCGGCAGATGCGGGCAGCCGAGCGCTGGGCGCCGGTGCTGATGCTGACCGCCCGCGACGCCGTCACCGACCGGGTCAGCGGGCTCGACGCCGGCGCCGACGACTACCTCACCAAGCCGTTTGCACTGGCCGAGCTGCACGCCCGGCTGCGCGCCCTGACCCGGCGCGACCCGCGAGAGCGCCCGGTCGTGCTGGCAGTCGACGACCTGACCCTGGACCCGGTAGGCCGGCAGGTCCGGCGGGGGGAGGTGGCGGTCGAGCTCAGCCCGAAGGAGTTCTCGCTGCTGGAGGAGCTGATGCGTCACCGCGGCCAGGTGCTCAGCCGCACGCACCTGCTCGAGCACGTCTGGGACGTCGCCTACGAGGGCGACTCCAACGTCGTGGACGTCTACGTCCGCTATCTGCGCAACAAGGTGGACCGGCCCTTCGACCAGACCAGCGTGCAGACCGTACGCGGAGTGGGCTACCGGATCTCCTGACCCGAACGGCGTAGCCCGCGGCTCTCATGGGGCTCTCACCGGCCCGGGCGCATCGTGGCGGGGTCCGGCAACGCCGCTCTTCGTGGAGATACCCATGACCCTGTCGACCTCTCTTGCGCCCCTCACCGAGCCCACCCGTGACACCGCCGCGCCCGGCGGCCGCGGGACCGCGACGCTGCTGGCGGTCGCGCTCGGCGCCTCGCTGGTGGGCGGCGGCGTCGTGGCGGGTTTCGAGCGGTCGCGGCCCGGGTCCACCGCAGCGGCACCCGTCGGGGCGCCTGCGGGCCTGGACGTCCGCGCCATCCTGGCCAAGGCCGAGCCGGCGGTCGTGACGGTCCGGACCCGGCTGGTCGGCCAGGACAGCTTCGCCCAGCCGGTCGCCGAGCAGGGGACCGGGACCGGCGTCGTGGTCGCCGCCGACGGGGTGATCGTCACCAACGCCCATGTGGTTGCCGGAGCGCAGACCATCACCGTGCAGCTGGCCGACGGCCGGACCCTGCCGGGCCGGGTGCTCGGCACGGCCCCCGGCAGCGACCTGGCCGTGCTGAAGGTGGCAGCCACGGGACTGCCGATCGCCGAGCTGGGGGACTCCGCGGCCGTCCGGGTCGGCGACCCGGTCGTCGCCATCGGCAACGCCCTGGCGCTGCCCGGCGGCCCGACCGTCACCGAGGGCATCATCTCGGCCCTCGACCGGACGATCAGCACCGACACGGGCGTACGCCTGGAGCACGTCCTGCAGACCGACGCGGCCATCAACCCCGGCAACAGCGGCGGTCCGCTGCTCGACGGGGGCGGCCGGGTCATCGGGATCAACAGCGCCACCAGCGCCAGCGGGCAGAGCATCGGCTTCGCCATCGCGATCGGGCCCGCCGAGCCGGTGCTGCGCCAGCTCGAGCAGGGCCAGTCGATCGCCCAGCCCTACCTCGGCGTGGAGACGACGACGGTCACCCCGCAGGTCCAGGCGCGGTACGGCCTGGCCGCCGACACCGGCGCCCTGGTCGTGAGCGTGCAGCCGGGCAGCCCCGCCGAGGCCGCCGGCCTGCAGGCCGGGGATGTCGTCACGGCCGTCGCCGGCACACCGGTCACCACCTCCGACGGGCTCGGGGCCCTGCTGGGTGGCCACCGTCCCGGTGAACGCCTGCGCCTGGCCGTGACCCGCGGCAGCAGCACTGCCGACGTCGCCGTGACGCTGGCGGCCCGTCCGGACGCCCAGCAGTGACCGCTCCCGCGCTGGACCCGGTACGCAAGGCGCCGGCCACGCCGGAGCCCGCCGACGACCGTGGCCGGTGGGCCTCGGCCGGTGGCGCGGTGGTGCTGCTGGCCGGCGTCGTCGGCATCGCGTCAGGCCTGCTGCCTGCTCAGCGCGGCCGGCTGCATGTCGTCGCCGAGCTGCTGGGGCTGCCGGTCGCCTCCGCCGCGGCCGCCGGGAGCATCGTCGTCGGCGTCGTGCTGGTGCTGCTGGCCCGGGGGCTAGGCCGCCGACAGCGCCGGGCATGGGTCATCTCGGTGCCGCTGCTCGCCGTCGCCGCCGGTCTACATCTGATCAAGGGCCTGGACCTCGAAGAGGCGCTGGTCAGCCTCGCCGCACTGGCGCTGCTGGTCTGGACCCGCGCGGAGTTCGGCGCCGATCCGGACCCGGGCGAGCGCTCCCACCCGCTGCGCCTTGCCGCTGGGCTCGCCGCGTTCTCGGTGCTGGCCGGGCTGCTCGAGCTGCGCCTGAACGCCGGGTCCGTGGTGGGATCGCCCTCACTGGCCACCCAGCTCAGCCACGTCGTGCAGGGCCTGGTCGGGATCCAGGGCCCGGTGCAGCTCCGCAGCGACCGGGCGGGCGATCTGGTGGCCGCCTCGCTGCTGGGCCTGGGCCTGCTCACCGCGGCGCTGCCGGTGGCTCGGGCCCTGGCGCTGCCGTCCGGCCGGGTCGGGCTCACACCGTCGCAGGCGCAGGCCGTACGCACGCTGCTCGCGACTCCCGGCGAGAGCGACTCGCTGGGCTACTTCGCGCTGCGCGACGACAAGGACGTGCTGCTGTCCGGGCGCGGCGGGGCGGTGTCCTACCGGGTGCACGCCGGCGTCGCCATAGCCTCCGGCGACCCGCTCGGCGACCCGGGGACCTGGCCCGGCGCCATCGCGGACTTCCTGGCCCTCGCGGCCTCGCACGGCTGGACGCCCGCGGTGCTCGGCTGCTCCGAGCGGGGCGGCTCGGCGTACGCGAAGGCAGGTCTGTCGGCGCTGGAGATCGGCGACGAGGCCGTGCTGGACGTGGCGTCCTTCAGCCTCCAGGGTCGGCAGATGCGGGGCGTACGCCAGGCGGTGCACCGCGTCCAGCGCGCCGGCGTCACGACCCGGGTCCGCCGGGTGTCGGACCTCAGCGAGCTCGAGATCGCGGAGCTGCGTGCGGCGGCCGACTGGTGGCGCGAAGGGCCGGTCGAGCGCGGCTTCAGCATGGCCCTGGGACGGCTGGGCGGGCCGCTCGACGGTCGCTGCGTGGTGGTCGAGGCCCACCGTGACGGCCAGCTGCTCGCGCTGCTGCACTTCGTCCCGTGGGCCGATGACGGCCTGTCGCTGGACCTCATGCGACGCAAGCCCGGCACCGAGAACGGCCTCAACGAGCTGCTCATCACCGCGGCGCTGCTCGACGCCCCGCGCCTGGGCGTCACCCGCGTGTCGCTGAACTTCGCCGTCTTCCGCAGCGCGCTGGAGCAGGGCGCGCGACTCGGCGCCGGTCCGGTGCTGCGGGCCTGGCGGGGAGTGCTGCTGTTCGCCTCGCGGTTCTGGCAGATCGACAGCCTCTACCGCTTCAACGACAAGTTCGGGCCCGAGTGGGAGCCGCGCTACGTCTGCTACCGCCGGGGGCGGGACCTGCCGCGGGTGATCGTGGCCTCGCTGCAGGCTGAAGCCTTCCTGCCCCGACCGGCATGGCTGCCCCGGTGGCTCTGACCTCCGCGGCTGCCGTCCTGGCGGTCGCGGGGTTCGCGGCCCTGGCGGTCGTGGCGGTGCCGGTCGGCTGGGACCGCGGCCGGCACCCGGTGGTGCTGCGCAGCACGTCCGTGCTGCTCGCCACGCTGACCGTCCTGCTGGCCGTCGGCGTCTTCGTCAACCGCCAGGCCGGCTTCTTCCCGACCCTGTCCAGCGTCGTCGGCCAGGGCAGCGCCCCGCGGCCGGTGGGGACCGCGGGGGTCGTCGCGGCCCTGGGCCGCCGGCCGTACGACCTCGGCGCCGCGGCCGCCCAGCATCGCGTCGGGCACGGCGTGGTCGTCCGGGTCGACCTCGGGGGCGGCAGCTC
>JBBPYI010000081.1:0-3977 GCA_038200075.1 Mycobacteriales bacterium | reverse complement strand
TCCTCGCGCAGGCCCTTGGTCTCGGCCTTGAAGATGCGCATCGAGCGACCCAGGGACCGTGAGGCCTCCGGCAGCCGCTTGCTGCCGAACAGCACCATGATCACGAGCACGACGAGGATGAGCTCCCAGCCACCGGGAAGGGACACGGCCTTACTCCTTTACGTCGACGGCGCGCCGGCACCTGCAGCTCCTGCGCACGCTCAGGCTAACCCCGCGACCGGCTGGTCGCGCCGCGTCAGCGCTGTCCGGACGGTGAACGCCCGGTGACGTCTGGACGTGCCCCGCCGGGACCGGCCGCTGCGAGCGGCCCGCTGGACTGCGCGACAGCCAGCTGGTCGGTAGCGCGAGCCACGGTCTCCCCGGCGGTGGTCACGGTGCGCGAGAGGGCCTTGACCTGGCGGAAGAGCCGAAACCCCAGCAGGCCCAGCGAGGCGAGCGCGATCAGCACCAGCAGCAGGTCGATCAGGATCCAGGGCATGCGACAGGCTAACCGAGCCTCAGAAAGGGACGCCGGCGCCGGCGGCGACGGCCAGCAGGTCGGTGTCGCCGAGCTGCAGGGCGAAGTCGAGCAGGTCGTCGTAGGTCAGGCGCGGGCCGTCGTGCAGCTCCAGCGCCTCGCCCGGCAGATCCCACACGCAGGCCGGCACGCCGCCGGAGACCAGCAGCGACACGACGTGGTCGTCGGCCGGCTTGCGCACCTCGACCGTGCAGGTCGGGCAGTGGAAGGCGTAGTAGGACAGGGCCGCACGGCTGCAGACCATCAGTGACACGTCGGCGGGGGTCAGCTCGACCTCGCCGCAGGTAGGGCAGGACGCCTTGATGGTGGTCATGGGGGCCGTCTCCTGTTCGGGGCCGCTGCTGCGGCCGTACCGAAGACTTCGGCAGGGGTGGCGGGGGGCTTGACCCGATCCGGGTCACCCCTTCGGGCGAATGAGGCCGTCTCAGGCGTACGCCGCGAGCGCCCGGGCGGCGTCGTCGCGCACCTGCTCGGCGAGGTCTGCGGGCGCCAGCACCCGGCCCTGCTCGCCCAGTCTGAGCGCCAGGCGCCGCACCCAGCCGGTGTCACGGGCGCGCAGCCGTACGGTCAGGCTGCCGTCGGCCGCCGCCACGACCGACTCGCACGGGTGGTAGTCGGCCACCCAGGCCGCGCCGGGCCGCAGCGCCAGGGTGACGAGCAGGTCGTCGGGCCCGGGCCGGAACAACCCCTGGCTGACGTCGCGGCGCTCGGCGTCCACGGGCGGCTCGGACGGCAGGTCCAGCACCGTCACCTCCTGCACCCGGTCCAGACGGAACAGGCGTACGCCCTCGGCCCGGCGGCACCAGGCCTCCAGGTAGCTGCGGCCCTCGACCAGCAGCAGGCGCATCGGGTCGACGTCGCGCTCGGTCGTCTCGTCGCGACCGGGGACGTGGTAGCTCAGGTGCAACCGGCGCGAGGACTCCAGAGCTGCTCGTACGACCGGCAGCACGCGCTGCTCGCCCTCGACCGAGACCTCGACCCGCCCGGCTGCTCCGGCGGCAGCGCCGGCGGCCAGCTCGACCTTGGCCAGCGTCCGCTCGACGGCGTCCCGCTCGCCGAAGCCGTCGGGGACCCCGGTCAGCCCGGGTGTCTCGGCCAGCGCCCGCAGGGCCACGATGAGCGCCAGGGCCTCGTCGACGGTCAGGCGCAGCGGTCGGGTCACGCCGGCGGGCTCGAGCAGGGTGACGGTGTCGCCCTCGAACTCCACGTCGATGAGGTCGCCCGGACCATGCCCGGGCAGGCCGCAGACCCACAGCAGGTTGAGGTCCTTGCGCAGCCGGTCCTCGCTCACAGCGAAGGTCGTCGCGACCTCGGCCAGGCGGATGCCGGGGTGGGCCAGCAGGAACGGCACGAGCGCGAGCAGCCGCGGGAGCTGGCCGGCGCTGCCGTGCCCGGGACCGGTGCTCGCCAGGCTCATCAGGACGCCAGCGCCGTCAGCCGTCGCACGACTGCGTCGCGCGCCTCGGGCGGGCCGAGCACGACGGCGTCGGCGCCGTAGCCGGTGACCCGGTCGGCCAGGCGCTCGGGGTCGGAGAAGCCGAGCTCGACGATCTGCCAGCCGTCGCGGTCGGGGTCGGCGGCGCTCGAGCTGGCGGCCCGGCGCAGCTCCCAGCCGGCGCCGTCGCGCAGGCTGACGCGGGCGAGGTGGCGGGGCTCGTCGACGGCCATCCGCCCGGCCATGGCCCGCAGGTCCAGTCCGGGCGGCGCGAGTACGGCGCCTGCCTCGCCGACGGTCTTGACCGCCCCGACCATGCGGGAGAGCCGGAAGACCCGTTCGGCGCCGCGGTCGACGTCGTGGCCCACGAGATACCACCGGCCGCGCCAGGACACCACCCCCCACGGCTCGACCGACCGACGAGCAGCCGGGTGGGGACCTGCGCTGCGGTAGGAGAAGGCGATCGCCTGTCCGTCTCGTACGGCCGACAGGCAGGCCTCGAACGCCGGCTCGCTGGCGCCCACCCTCGGCTCCAGCGCGGCCGGAGCGGCCGGAGCGTCGACCCCGGCGGCTCTGAGCTTGAGCAGCGCCGAGCCGGTCGCCCCGGCCAGCGGTGCGGACTGCCAGAGCCGGGCGGCCAGTCCGAGCGCGGCGGCCTCGTCGGGCTCCAGGTGGATCTCGGGGAGCTCGTAGTCGCGGCGGGCGATCCGGTAGCCCGGCTCGTCGTCGTGCGCGGCCGAGTCGGTGCCGGTCTCCAAGGGGATGCCGATCTCGCGCAGCTCCTCCTTGTCGCGCTCGAACATCCGGCGGAAGGCGTCTTCGGTGTCCTGCGCGTAGCCCGGCACGGCGGTCCGGATCTCCTGCACCGACAGGAAGCGTCGGGTCGCGAGCAGGCAGATCACCAGGTTGAGCAGCCGCTCCGTCTTTTTCGCCGACACGGGCGCGACGTTAGCCTGCGCCGGTGCTCCTGCCCGTCACCCTCCACCAGACGGTGCGCCGATGATCCGCTGGCGTCGCGGGACGGTCACCGCCCTGGGCCGGGCCTGGTCGGGCGCCCAGGAGCTGGAGGTGGCGGTCGGGGACCGATACGTGCGCGCGCTGGCCTATCCCCTGCTGGTCGGTGACCCGGTCGTCGGCGACGCCGTGCTGCTCAACGTCGGGGCGCTGGACCTCGGCCTGGGCACCGGCGGCTACGCCCTGGTCGTCGCGCTGCCTGACCGGCTGCCGCCCGACCGGGTGGGTCCGGGCCATCTGGTCAAGGCCCGCTACACCCCGCTGCAGACGGTGGTGCTGGGCGCCGACGAGCAGGACGCCCCGACCCACGCGCTGCTCGCCGACGAGACACCCCTGCCGGGCACCCCGGTCGTGGTGGCGGACCTGCACTCCAGCCTGCCGGCGGTGCTGGCCGGTGTGCTGGCCGCGCGCCCCGCGACCCGCGTCGCCTACGTGATGACCGACGGCGGAGCGCTGCCGCTGTGGTTCTCCCGCACCGTGGCCGCGCTCGCCGACCGGCTGGTCGGCACCGTCACGGTCGGTCAGGCGTACGGCGGAGATCTCGAGGCGGTCACCCTGCACTCCGGGCTGCTGGCCGCCGTACGGGTCCTCGGCGCCGAGGTCGTTGTCGTCACGCAGGGGCCGGGCAACCTGGGCACGGGCACCTCGTGGGGCTTCTCGGGCGTCGCGGCCGGCGAGGCCGTCAACGCCGCCGCCGCGGTCGGCGCCCGTCCTGTCGCGGCGCTGCGGATGAGCCAGGCCGACCCGCGCCCCCGCCACCGGGGCGTCAGCCACCACAGCACCACGGCGTACGGCCGGGTCGCGCTGGCCCCGGCCGACGTCGTCGTGCCGGCGTCGTACGCCTCGCTGGTCGACGCCTCAGCCTTCGTCCACCATCAGGTGGTGCACGTTGACGACGCCGACCTGCCGGCGGTGCTCGCGCCCTGGTCGGCGCTGCTGAGCTCGATGGGCCGGGGGCTGTCGGCCGACCCGGTTGCCTTCGTGGCGGCGGCCGCGGCGGGCCGCCACGCT
>JBBPYI010000080.1:0-7621 GCA_038200075.1 Mycobacteriales bacterium | reverse complement strand
CGCAGCTTGAACTTCTGCAGCTTGCCGGTGGCCGTGCGGGCCAGGTCGTCGCGGAACTCGATGGAGGTCGGCGCCTTGTAGCTGGCTGCCTTCTTCTTGCACCAGGCGATCAGCTCGGCCTCGGACGCGTCCCCGGAAAGCACGACCAGCGCCTTGATCGTCTCGCCCCACTTCTCGCTCGGCACCCCGATGACCGCAACCTCGGTGACGGCCGGATGGCTGAACAGGCAGTCCTCGACCTCGATCGAGGAGACGTTCTCCCCGCCGGTGATGATCACGTCCTTCTTGCGGTCGCTGATCGACAGGTACTGCTCGTCGTCGATCACCCCGCCGTCGCCGGTGTGGAACCAGCCGTCCTCCAGCGCGTCGGCACTGGCCTCGGCCTGCTCCCAGTAGCCGTCCATGACCACGTTGCTGCGGGCGAGCACCTCGCCGGTGTCGCTGATCGCGAGCCGGACGCCGATCGCGGGCATGCCGGCGCGCGCGAGCCGCTTGGCCCGCTCCGCCGGCGGCAGGTCGTCCTCCTCGGTGCGGCGCCGGTTGATGGTCAGCAGCGGCGAGGTCTCGGTGAGGCCATAGATCTGCAGAAACTCCCACCCCAGCTCGGCCTCGATGCGCTCGATCACCCGGCTGGGCGGCGGCGCTCCGGCGCAGATGACCCGGGTCGTGCCGTGGCCGGGGATCTCACCGGGCCACTCGGCCGCGGCGTCCAGGACCGACTGAACGACAGCGGGCGCGGCGCACATGACGGTCACGCCGTACTTCTCGACCCGACGCAGGATCTCCGCGCCGTCGATCTTGCGGATGACGACCTGCGGCACGCCCAGGCCGGCCATGGCGTACGGCATGCCCCAGCCGTTGCAGTGGAACATCGGCAGCGTGTGCAGGTAGACGTCACGATCACTGACCCCGGCGTGCAGCGCGAAGGTGACGGCGTTGGTCCAGATGTTGCGGTGGGTGATCTGCACGCCCTTGGGCCGCGCCGTCGTGCCCGAGGTGTAGTTGATCGTCGCGGTCGCGTCCTCGTCGGCCTCCCACGGCGTCGGCTCCACACCCCTCTTGAGCAGCACGTCGTCGGTGTCCCTGCCGAGCACGAAACGGTGCTGGGCCGTGACATCGGCCAGCTGCTCGTCGAGCTCCGGGTCGACCAGCAGCACCGTGGCGCCGCAGTGCTCGACGATGTAGGCGACCTCGTCGCGCGAGAGCCGGAAGTTGATCGGCACCAGCACCCGACCGGAGCCGGTCACGCCGTAGAGCGCCTCGAGCAGCCGGGCGCTGTTGTGGCTGACCATCGCGACCCGCTCCCCGACGCCGACCCCGAGCGCGTCCAGACCGGCCGCGAGGGCGTGGGCGCGCTCGACGAGCTGGGCGTACGTCAGCGTCCCGAGCCCCCCGTCCTGTGCCGGGCCGGGCTCATCGACCACGCCGGTGCGCTGCGGGTAGACGAGCGCGGCGCGCACGGAGAAGTCGGAGGTGGCGAACGACACCTTCACGGGAGCTCCCTCAGGCCGGGGTCAGGTGGCTGCACGGTACGTGGCCTGCGACACAGCCGTCAGCACCGCTCCGAGCGGCGCGTCGATGAGCAGGTCGGCCTTGGCGTCGCCGCGGGTCGGACCCTGGTTCACGACCGCCACGGGCAGCCCCAGCGCGGCGGCGCGGAGCACGAACCGGTAGCCCGACATGACGGTCAGCGAGGACCCGAGGACCAGCAGCCCGCCGGAGCCCTCGACCAGCGCGAAGGAGGCCGCCACCCGCTCGGCGGGGACCGTCTCGCCGAAGAACACGACATCGGGCTTGAGCTGCCCGGCGCAGACCTGGCAGGCGACGACGTGGAAGCCCGCCGTGTCGTCGAGGTCGACGTCACCGTCGGGCTTGACCGCCACGTCGTACGCCGCGACGTGCGGGTTGGCCTCGCGCAGCCGCACGTCGAGCGCCTCCCGGGAGCTGAGCTCACCGCAGCGCAGGCACACGACCCGGTCGAGGTTGCCGTGCAGCTCGATCACGCCAGGCAGGCCCGCGGCGGTGTGCAGGCCGTCGACGTTCTGGGTGATGGTGCCGGCGAGCCGGCCCTGACGATCGAGCTCGCTCACCGCGAGATGCCCGGCGTTGGGGCGGGCCCCTGCGATCGTGCGCCAGCCCAGGTGGCTGCGGGCCCAGTAGCGCTGCTGGGCCGCCGCGCTGCCGGTGAAGGCCTGAAAGGTCATCGGGGTGGCGGGCCGGGCTGCGCCGGTCGGACCGCGGTAGTCCGGGATCCCCGACTCGGTCGACAGACCCGCGCCCGACAGGACCGTCACCGGCCCGGTGCGGTCGAGCCAGTCGGTGAGGCGGCGCGCGGCGGCAGCGGTCGGATCCATCACCGTCCAGGGTGCCATCCCGCTAACGTCAGCGCCCGTGACAGCGCCCCTGACCGCGTCCGCGGCAGCCGACCGGCTGCCACCCGGCCTGCTGGTGCTCGGCGCGATCGCGTCGGTGCAGACCGGGTCGGCCGTGGCGCGGACCCTGTTCGACGACCTCGGCGCGGCCGGTGTGACGCTGCTGCGGCTCGCTCTGTCGGCCTCGCTGCTCCTGGTGGTGTTGCGGCCGCGGGTCCGGACCTGGACATCGCGGCAGTGGCAGGCCGCCGCTCTGCTCGGCGCGGCGATGGCCGGGATGAACCTGGTCTTCTACCTGTCGCTGCGCACCGTCCCGCTCGGCGTGGCCGTGACCGTGGAGTTCGTCGGGCCCCTGCTGCTCGCGCTGGCCCAGACCAGGCGGCTGCTGGACCTGCTCTGGGCGCTGCTGGCCGCCGGCGGGGTGGTGCTGCTGGGCGTCGACGGCACCAGCGACATCCCGCTGTCGGGGCTCGCCCTCGCCCTGATCGCGGGACTGTTCTGGGCCGGCTACATCCTGGCCAGCGCGAGAGTGGGCGCGGTGCTGCCCGGTCTGGACGGGCTGGCCGTCGCACTGGCCGTCGCCGCCACCCTCGTCCTGCCGTTCGGCGTCTCGGGCGCGTCCGCCGTGCTCGAACGGCCCTCGCTGCTGGTCGCCGCCTTCGCGGTGGCGCTGTTGAGCAGCGTGCTGTCGTACGGCCTGGAGCTCGTGGCGCTGCGCCGGATGCCGACGCGCGTCTTCGGGATCCTGATGAGCCTGGAGCCGGCCGCCGCGGCGCTGGCCGGGCTCGTCATCCTCAGCCAGGCCCTCGGCGCCCGCGAGGTGCTCGCGCTGGCACTGGTGAGCCTCGCGAGCGCCGGCGTCACGCTGGGGCGGCGGACGCCGCAGGGCGTGCCGACGCAGCCGCTGCCGTGAGCCCGTCGGCGAACGTCGCACCCGAGGCGATCAGGCGCTTGAGCTTGATGATCCGGCCAGGCAGGTCGACCGACAGCGCTCCGACCAGCCGGTCGTCGTCGCGGTAGAGAGCGACCCAGCGCGCGTCGTCCCCCACCACCTCGACCTCCGATCCGCCGGTGCGCCCTACGGCCTGCACGGAGCGACCGTGCAGCTGCGACCAGGCGTAGGGGACGGTTGTGAACGGCGCCCGCTCCCCCGCCACGGCACGGCCGGCATGCGCGCCCTGCTCAGCAGCGGCCGTCCAGTGCTCGATCCGGGCCAGACCGAGCAACGGACTCGGCCAGCGGGCGACGTCACCGGCCGCCCACACATCGGGTGCGGCGGCCAGGCCCTCGTCGCACACGACCCCGTCGTCCAGCCGCAGCCCGGAGCCCGCCAGCCAACCGGTGGCCGGGGTCGCGCCGGTGCCGGCCACGACCAGGTCGGCGGCCACGACGGTTCCGTCCGAGAGGCTGACGCAACCGGCCTGCACCGCGTCAACCGACACCCCGCAGCGCAGGTCGACGCCCGCCGCGCGGTGCAGGTCGGCGAGTCGAGGCGCGACCACAGGACCGGCGGCGCGCAGGAGCGGTACGGGCGCGGCTTCGACCAGGGTGACCGCGAGCCCCCGGGCGCGCGCCGCCGAGGCGATCTCAGCGCCGATGAAGCCCGCACCGACGACCACCGTCCGGGCGCCGGCGTCCAGCGCCAACCGCACCGCGACCGCGTCCTCGACCGTGCGCAGCGTCTGCGCCCCCGGCACGGTCCGGGCGTGCGCGCCGGTGGCCAGCACGAGCCGGTCGTACGGCACGGCGTCGGGACCGATGTGGACGACCTGCCCGGCGAGGTCCAGGGCGGTCGCAGCAGTGCCGAGCCGGAGCTCGACACCCAGGGCCGCCAGCTCGTCGGCGCAGCGGTGGGTCGGGGGCAGCCGAGGGCCGTCGACCCCGAGCACATCCTTGGACAGCGGCGGTCGGTCGTACGGCAGGTGCTTCTCGGCACCGATCAGCACGATGTCCCCGGTCCACCCGGCCCGTCGGGCCCCCTCGCAAGCCCGCAGCCCTGCCAGCGATGCGCCCACGACGACCAGGCGCACCTAGTCCTCCAGGGACAGGGCAGCGGTCGGGCAGGCCGCGACCGCGTCCTCCAGCAGCGCCCGATCCGACGGTGCGCCCTCGGTGCGCAGCAAGGCCAGCCCGCCGTCGTCACCCACCTCGAAGAACGCGGGGGCGACCGACTCGCACATGCCCAGCGAGGAGCACTTCGCGGCGTCCAGGACGATCCTCATCGGGCCACCTCGGGGGTGTAGCGCACCGTCATCGCGTTGATCCCGTGGAAGAAGTTGCCGGTTGAGAGCACGGGCTCGCCGACAACCTCGAGGTCGGGCAGGCGGGTCAGCAGCTCTCGGAAGACCGCCGCCAGCTGGCGTCGCGCGAGCTGGTTGCCCAGGCAGTGGTGGATGCCGCCGCCGCCGAATGCGACGTGCGGGTTCGGGTGGCGGGACAGGTCGAACCGCTCGGGACGGTCGAAGACCTCCGTGTCCCAGTTGGCGCTCGCGTAGAACAGGATGACCTTGTCGCCGGCGGTGACCTGCTGGCCGCCGAGCTCGCAGTCGCGGGCCGCAGTCCGCCGGAAGGTCATGATGGGAGTGGCCCAGCGGACGATCTCCTCGACGGCTCCGGCCATCCGGCCGTCGAGGTCGGCGAGCAGCCAGGCCCGCTGCTCGGGGTGGTCGACCAGGGCCTTGACCCCGTGACTCGTGCTCTGGCGGGTGGTGTCGTTGCCGGCGACCATCAGCAGCCCGAAGAAGGAGACGATCTCGTCGTCGGTCAGGCGTACGCCGTCGACCTCGGCCTGCACCAGCGCCGTCATGAGGTCGTCGGCAGGATCGGCGCGGCGGGCGGTGACCAGCTCGAGCGCGATGGCCCGCAGGGTGACCATGGTCTCCATCAGCCGGCCCAGCGGCTCGGCGCCCTGCATGAGGTCCGGGTCGCGCCACCCGCCGGCGAACTGGGCCTCGTGGGCCACGGTCAACCGGTGCTGCTCGGGGATCCCGACCATGTCGCAGATGTTGTGCATCGGCAGCAGCCTGCTGACGTGCTGAACGAGGTCGCACTCGCCCAGACCGGCCATGTCGTCGACGATGCGGCGCGCATTGGCTTCGATCCGGTCTGCGGTCCTGGCCATCTGCCGCGGGGTGAACGCGGAGGACAGCAGCCGGCGGACCTGGGTGTGACGCGGTGCGTCCATCGCGATGAAGCCCTGCCCGGCGTCAAGCAGCTCCTGCGGCATGGACTCGAAGACGATGCCCTCGCCGGAGATGAAGTCGTCCGGCCTCTTGGTCACCTCGATGAGGTCGGCGTGGCGCACCACTGCCCAGAAGCCCTGGTCGTTCGGATCCCTGAACAGCCCGTTCTCCACCGGCCGGTGCCAGGACACCGGCCGGTCGCGGCGCAGCTCGGCGAACGCCTGCTCGCGCTGCTCGGCGTAGCCGGACCAGAAGGCGGTGGACGACAGGTCGATGGGGTCGTACAGCCGACTGGACCGGACGTCTGCGGCATGAGTGGTGGTCATGACCCCAGCATTTACAGCCATGTCCTGTTTGTCAACTCTTTGACGTAGGTCACTGCGCTGTCAACGTGCCACCATGAACGCGATGACCGCCGAACCGCTTCGCGTCGCTTTCCGTCGGCAGGTCCGCGAGCGGGCCGTGGAGCACGCCCGCTCCCTGGCCGTCGCGCACGGCTGGGAACAGGTCCGGATGGGCGAGGTCGCCATGGCCGTGGGGGTGTCCCGGCCCACGCTGTACAAGGAGTTCGGCGACAAGCAGGGGCTGGGCGAAGCGCTGGTGCGCGCCGAGACCGACCGCTTCCTGGTCGGAGTCTGCGCCGCCCTGGACGCGTCGACCGACGTCAACCAGGGGATTGCTGACGCCGTCGCCTACACCCTCGACGAGGCAGCCAGCAGCCCCCTGCTGCACGCGGTGCTGACGTCTACGAGAGGTGACGCCGCCGGTCTGCTGTCGCTGCTGACGACGCGGTCAGCGCCGCTGCTGGAGGCGGCGAGCGACGTCCTGGACACCTGGCTGCGCCAACGCCTGCCCGATCACGACGCCGACGACATCGAGGAGTGCGCGGACGTGGTGGTGCGCCTGGTGGTGAGCCACCTCGTCCAGTCAGCCGCCCCCCGGGCGCAGACGGCGACCCGCCTGGCGCGCGCCGGGATGAGGATGCTGCGACTGCCCGGTTGAGCCCACCCCCAGGTCAGCCTCGGGGCTTGTCGGCGTCGTCCACCACGGCGCCGCCGTCAGCGTCAGGGTTCTCGGCACTGACCTCGCCCATCGCGGCCGGGTCGGTCTCGGGGTCGCCGCTGCCCTCACGGGCGTCGAAGTCGGGCTCAGTCATGGGTTCCTCCAGCAGTCGGGTGTGCCGGTGGCCTCCCCTGCGCCGACCGTCCCCGAACCTCCGAGGCCCTGGTGAGGTGGTCTACCCGACCGTCGCCGACTTCGTCGGGCCCTCGGTGAAGTAGCGCGGGTCGACGTCCTGGAAGCCCTTGTAGTGGAAGATCCGGTTCATGCCGACGGGAGAGCCGTTGAAACCGGCCGCCATGCCGTTGGCGGTGTGGTGCGGGAAGTGGCAGTGGAAGATCCAGTTGCCGGGGTTGTCGGCGACGAACTCGATCTCGTAGAAGTCACCTGGGCTGACGGTCTGCGTCGTCTCGCGGGTGATCGGGATGGCGTGCCCGTTCTTGGAGACGGCGAGCTCGTCGTGGCCGTGCAGGTGCATCGCGTGCACCTGCTGCGAGGCGTTGTAGAGCCGGATCCGGACCCGCTGCCCCTTCTCGATCTCGATGGCCGAGCCGGACGCGTCTCCGGTCTTGCCGTTGATGGTGTCGAAGGGGAACTTGCCGGCCGGCCCGGTCCCGAACGGCTGCACCAGCGAGCCTTCCTTCTCCCAGCCCCAGATCTGCAGGGTCATGTTGACGTCGACATCGGCCTTGACCGACTCGCGCACGGTGCGGGGCAACACGTCCCACATGCCGTCCAGACCGCGCATGTCCTGCACAGCGCCCTCGAAGTGCGAGTGGTAGCTGAAGCTGCCGACGTGCCCCGGGGTGAAGGCCGGGTACTCGAAGGTGGCCCCCGGCTTGATCGGCTCGACCTGGCTGACGCCCGAGACGCCGTCGGCGTCATTGGGCTGGTGCAGGCCGTGGACGTGCGTGGTGGTCGGGTCCGGGAGCCCGTTGGTCTCCTTGATCTGGACCTTCTCGCCCTCGAAGCTGATCAGCGTCGGGCCGGGGCTGCTCGCCTTGAGAT
>JBBPYI010000079.1:0-3530 GCA_038200075.1 Mycobacteriales bacterium | reverse complement strand
TCTCTAGACTGCCCGGATGGACCGCTTCCTCGTCACCGGTGGCGCGCGACTCGCGGGCGAGGTGTCGGTGAGCGGCGCCAAGAACAGCGTGCTGAAGCTGATGGCGGCCGCGCTGCTGGCCGAGGGCACCACTGTCCTGACGAACGTGCCGGACATCCTCGACGTCACGATCATGGGCGAGGTGCTGCGTCGCCTGGGCTGCGAGGTCGTGCGCACTGACGCAGCCGTGTCCATCACCGTCCCGGCGATGCCGGGCCACGAGGCGGACTACGACCTCGTACGCCGCATCCGCGCCTCGATTGCGGTGCTCGGTCCGCTGGTGGCGCGCTGCGGTCAGGCCAAGGTGGCGCTGCCCGGCGGCGACGCGATCGGCTCCCGCGGGCTCGACATGCACGTCGCGGGGCTGGTCAAGCTCGGCGCGAGCATCACCAGCGAGCACGGCTACCTGGTCGCCACCGCGCCCCGCTTGACCGGTACCTCGGTGTGGCTGGACTTCCCGAGCGTCGGCGCCACCGAGAACCTGCTCATGGCGGCAGCGCTGGCCAAGGGCACGACGGTCATCGACAACGCGGCGCGCGAACCCGAGATCGTCGACCTGTGCTCGATGCTGCAGCAGATGGGTGCGCAGCTCTCAGGGGCCGGGACCAGCACGCTGGAGATCGAAGGCGTCGAGACGCTGCGGCCGGTCGAGCACGCCACCGTCCCGGACCGGATCGTCGCCGGCACCTGGGCGGTGGCGGCGGTGATGACGCGCGGCGACGTGACGGTGCTGGGCGCCCGTCCGGAGCATCTGGAGATGCCGCTGGACAAGCTGGTCTCGGCGGGTGCGTCGGTCGAGATCGTCCCAGATGGCTTCCGGGTGAGCATGCAGGGCCGGCCGCGTGCGGTCGACGTCGTGACGCTGCCCTACCCGGGCTTCGCCACCGACTTCCAGCCGCTGTTCCTCGGCCTCAACACCGTTGCGGAGGGCACCGCGATGATCACCGAGAACGTCTTCGAGTCACGCTGGATGTTCGTCAACGAGCTCGTGCGCCTCGGCGCCGACGTCCGCACCGACGGCCACCACGCGGCGGTCCGCGGGCGGGAGCAGCTCTCGGGCGCCCCGGTCACGGCCCACGACATCCGGGCCGGCGCGGGGCTGGTGCTGGCCGGGCTCGTCGCCGACGGCGTCACCGAGGTGGGCGACGTGCAGCACATCGACCGGGGCTACGAGGGGTTCGTCGCCAAGCTCGTGTCCCTCGGCGCCGACGTCCGGCGCGAGGCGGCGCCGGCGCAGCCCTGGGAGCTGTAGCGCCGCTGGATCAGCTGCGGACGAGGTCGCGCGCCCGGCTGGCGTCGGCCCGGAAGACCAGCACCTCGGTGCCGGACCCGTCGGCCGCCGGGCCGGTGGTGCAGCGGATGCCTGCACCCTTCAGGACGCCGCGCAGCATCTCGGCGTCGTCCACGGTGCGGGTCGTGGCGATCGGCACCAGCAGTCCGAAGTCGCCCTGGGACGCCAGCATCGCCAGGCGTCGGGTGGTCCGGTCGTCGCGGTGGGTCGTCGAGAACACCCAGCGGCAGATCAGGACGATCACCCCCAGCGCCACCGCGGCCACGAGCGGGCCGGTCAGATAGTGGTAGCTGGAGACAACAGGCACCCCGCGAGCGTACGTCCGCCGGCTCCGCTTGGCACGCCGGTGCGGCGCGCCTGAGCCACAGCGGCCCCCGGGTGTGGGACCAAGGACGCAACCTGACGCCGCGCTCCCGCGTCGAGGGGGTGACGGGACAGGCCTGTCGCCGACAGGAGGGCCCGTGTCCGAGCCGTTCGTGCTCACCGCCGTCGCCCGCGGCCACCTGCTGGCCTTGACCGGCCGGCTCGACGTGACCGCTGCTGCTGACGCCCGCCTGGCCCTGGCCGACGCGCTCGACGAGGGGGAAGGCGACCTCGTGCTGGACCTCACCGCGCTGGAGGCCGTCGACGCGACCGGCCTCGGGGTGCTGGTCGGCGCCCACCGGCGAGCCGGTCGCTCGGGGCGCACCCTGGTGCTGCGAGACGTCCCGCCTTCGGTGAGCCGGCTGCTCCAGGTCACCCGGCTGGACCGGGTGCTGCACCAGGACTCCGCCGCCTGAACGACCAGCGGTAGGTCCAGCCCGGCCTGCCGACCTGGGCCTGGGTGACGGGGTGCAGGGGGTCTCGCTCGCGCTGGCCGTCGCCGGTCGTGACGGCGCCTCGCTGGTCACCGGCCAGGTCGCCCTGGATGCCACCGACCGTCGTGCGCCCGGCTTCGGCCCGGGGACGACCGACGGCGAGGTGCTGCTGCACGAGCTGGCCCACGCGGTCGCGCTCGGGCACGTGCTGGACCCGACCCAGGTGATGTACCCGCAGACCACCAACAGCGAGTCGCAGTACGGCGCCGGTGACCTGGCCGGGCTGGCCGCGCTCGGCGCCGCCGCCGGCTGCCGGCCCGCTCCCGGCGCCCGGCCGCTGCGGCTGTCGACCGGCTGAGGGCCAGCCGTACGATTCGACGATGACAGAGCAGGTGCAGTCCACAGGTGCCGAGGTCCTCGACGTCTCGCAGGTCGCGCGACCCACGCGCGACAAGCCGTGGGTGATGAGGACGTACGCCGGGCACTCGACCCCCCAGGCGAGCAACGCGCTCTACCGCACGAACCTGTCGAAGGGCCAGACCGGCCTGTCGGTTGCCTTCGACCTGCCGACCCAGACCGGCTACGACCCCGACGACGAGCTGGCCCGCGGCGAGGTCGGCAAGGTCGGGGTGCCGGTCACGCACATCGGCGACATGCGGGCGCTGTTCGAGGCGATCCCGCTGGCCGAGATGAACACCTCGATGACCATCAACGCGACCGCGATGTGGCAGCTCGCGCTCTACCAGGCGGTGGCGGAGGAGCAGGGCGCCGACGCCGCGCAGCTCGCGGGCACGACGCAGAACGACATCATCAAGGAGTACCTCTCGCGGGGGACCTACGTCTTCCCGCCGGCGCCGTCTTTGCGGCTGATCACCGACATGGTGGCCTACACCGTGACCGAGGTCCCGAAGTGGAACCCGATCAACATCTGCAGCTACCACCTGCAGGAGGCGGGTGCGACTCCCGTGCAGGAGATCTCGTACGCGCTGTGCACCGCCATCGCCGTCCTGGACGCGGTGAAGGCCGCCGGGCAGGTGCCCACCGAGCGCTTCGGCGAGGTCTGCGCGCGGATCAGCTTCTTCGTCAACGCGGGCGTGCGCTTCGTGGAGGAGATGTGCAAGATGCGCGCCTTCACGCAGCTGTGGGACGAGCTGCTCGCCGACCGCTACGGCGTCAGCGACCCCAAGCATCGGCGCTTCCGCTACGGCGTGCAGGTCAACTCCCTCGGCCTGACCGAGGCGCAGCCGGAGAACAACGTGCAGCGCATCGTGCTCGAGATGCTCGGCGTGACGCTGTCGAAGGACGCCCGCGCCCGGGCCGTGCAGCTGCCCGCCTGGAACGAGGCGCTGGGCCTGCCGCGGCCGTGGGACCAGCAGTGGTCGCTGCGCCTGCAGCAGGTGCTG
>JBBPYI010000078.1:0-11070 GCA_038200075.1 Mycobacteriales bacterium | reverse complement strand
CAGTTCGTCGCAGGGTCGCGCTTCGCAGCCGTGCACCTGCTGGACGACCAGTCCCAGCATCGGGTGGCCTCCGTCGGCGGCGCCCCGCTGGGAGCGACGCCGGTCCAGGACAGCATGTGCATCCGCGTCGTCGAGGCGGGCAGTCAGCTGTATGCGCCGGACGCGACGCTCGACGAGCGCTTTCGGGGCAACCCATACACCAGCGGGCCGGATCCCGTGCGCTTCTACTCCTCCGCGCCCCTGCGGGTCGCGGCCGGGGAGGTCATCGGGACGCTCTGCGTCTTCGACCTCGAACGGCTGGAGCTCGACGAGCACCGGTTGGGGCTCTTGCAGGACGTTGCCGCGCAGGTCGCCCAGCACCTGGAGCTCTACCGGTCGAGCAGGGAGCTGGCGCACGCGGCGACCCACGACCCACTGACCGGGTTGCCCAACCGCACCCTGCTGTCGGACCGGCTGGCCCACGCGATGACCCGTCGACGTCGCCGACCGGGGGAGCCCGCACTGGCCCTGATCGACCTCGACGGCTTCAAGGCGGTCAATGACCGCTTGGGGCACCAGGCCGGCGACCAGGTGCTCACGGAGACGGCCGGGCGACTGCTTGCCGCTGCTCGCGCCGAGGACACCGTGGCCCGGCTCGGTGGCGACGAGTTCGTCGTGCTCTACGACCAGATGCCCGACCAGCCCTCCGAGCAGGTCCTCGCTGTGTTGGAGTCGCGACTGGAGCAGGCCTTCGCCGAGCCCTTCGTGGTGCAGGGCGAGCAGGTCGAGGTCAAGGCAGCGGTCGGCCTCGTCGCTGCTGGGCCGGAGGAGCTCGGCTACGAGCTGCTCGGACGCGCCGATGAGCTCATGTACCGGCGCAAGGCCGAGCACGCCGACGGCGCTGCGGCGAGCCACCGCGACGTGGCGTCGAGACCGTGACCGAGCCGGCTGCTGTTGACCAGCCGCAGTCCGTACGCCGCCGGCGACGAGCGGTCGGCCCGCCCGGGGCGGTGCCGGGCGAGCCGGTCGAGACCGGTGACCTCGCAGAGCGGCCCGAGCCGGTGGACGACGACGAGCGGCTGCTCGCCGACGTCCCGCCACACCACGGCCCGGTCTAGCTCAGCGCGCTCGCGACGACGTCAAGCTGCTCGACGGTGCAGAAGGCACACCGCGACGCCGCGACCGGGATCTTGCTCAGGCACTCCGGGCACGGCTTGACAGCCGACTGCGCCTCGGGCTCGGTCTTGAAGCGGTCCATCAGGCGCTGCACCGGCTTGACGACCAGGAAGTAGACAACAGCTGCGATGATCACGAAGTTGAGCAGCGCGGTGAGGACGTCGCCGTAGAGCAGCTGCACGCCGGGGTTGTCGGAGTCGCAGGGGCCCTTGAGGCAGGCCGTCATCTGGTCGAAGTTCCGGTCGCCGAACAGCCCGATGAGCGGTGTGATGATGCCGTTGACGAAGGCGCTGACGATCATGCCGAAGGCCGCGCCGATGACGACCGCGACCGCAAGGTCGACGACGTTGCCGCGCAGCAAGAACTTCTTGAAGCCGTCCATGGTGAGCCTTCCGGGGGTCAGGGTGGATCGAGCAGAACCCCGGGATTGAGGATGCCGGCGGGGTCCACGGCGGCCTTGGCGCCGGTGAGCGCCAGCGCGAAGGGGTCGGGACGCTGCCGGTCGTACCACGTGCGGTGGTCGCGACCGACGGCGTGATGGTGGGTGATGGTGCCACCGGCGGCGGCCAGCGCTTCGGACGCGGCGGCTTTCACCTCGTCCCACTGCGCCACCTGCGACCCGCGGCGGGCGGGCGCGAGCACCGTGAAGTACGGCGCGCAGCCGTCGGCGTAGACATGCGTGAGGCGGCAGGTCACGGTGCCCCCGCCGCAGACCCGGCGCAGCGCGTCGGTGGTCGCAGCGGTGACGTCTGCGACCAACGCGTCGAAGCGGTCCCAGGTGATCGCTGTCTCGAAGGTCTCCACGAGCACGCCGAGCAGCAGCAGGGACTCGCGCAGATAGGGCGCGCGCACGAAGGTAGATCGCCACGACTGCCCGGCCGCACCCCGGTCACCGGCCTCCAGGACGCGCAGCCCGGCGTCACGGCACAGCTCGAGTGCCAGCTCGGCCTCGACCGTGACGGGGGCCGCGAGCGACTCGAACCCCAGGACGAGAGCGGCCTCACCGGTGGTCAGCGTGCCGGTCAGGGCGGCTTCGCCGGCGTCAACCAGCCGGCAGGTCGCCGGCAGCAGGCCGGCCTGCACCAGGCTGCGCACGGCTCTGCCGCCGGTGGCCAGGTCGGGAGCGGCCAGGGTCGCGGACCACCGGTGGGCCGGGCGGGGCTGGGCCCGCAGCCAGGCTTCGGTGATGACCCCGAGGGTGCCTTCGCTGCCGAGCAGCATCCGGTCCGGGGAGGGCCCGGCGCCCGACCCGGGCAGCCGTCGCGACTCCCACACTCCGGACGGCGTGACCGCTCGCACCGACTCGACCAGGTCGTCGATGTGGGTCAGGCGGGTCGAGAAGTGCCCGGCCGCCCGGGTCGCCAGCCACCCGCCGACCGTCGAGCGCTCGAAGGACTGCGGATAGAAGCGCAGGGTCAGCTCGTGGGGTTTGAGCGCCTCCTCGACGGCCGGACCGAAGGTCCCGGCCCGCACCCGCACCGCCCGGGAGACCGCGTCGACCTCGACCAGGCCGGCGAGTCCGGACAGATCCAGCGAGACCGCTGCAGGCAGGTCGCGCGGCTCGACCCCGCCCACCACGCTGCTGCCGCCACCGAAGGGCACGACCGGCACAGAGCGCTCCGACGCCCAGGACAGCACGTCGATGACGCCCTGCTCGTCGGTCGGGCGCAGGACCAGATCGGGCGGGTGGTCGATGCGGCCGGCCATGGCCCGCACCAGGTCGCGGTAGGACCGGCCGATGGCGTGCCGGGCCCGGTCCACCGGGTCGTCGTTGGCAAGCGCGCGCAGCGACGTCGGCAGCGCAGCCAGGTGGCGTGACGCAGGAAGGCTCGGCAACGACGCGGGGGTCTGCGGCTCCTGGGCGGGGACGCCGGTGGTGGCTGTGACGTAGGGCGCGAGCGCTTCGAGTTCGGCGCGGCTCGGCTCGTCGGCGGCGTCGCCCCACCCCCAGACGCGGTAGCTCACGTCATGCGCCCAGCACGGAGACCGAGAGCCGGCCGGTGACGGCGGCGGCGGCGAGCCGGGCGGCGGTGGGGCGGTCTGCGGCCAGGATGAGCAGCGCGCCCTCGCCGAGGCCGTCGCCGAGCGCGGGGACCGCCAGCACCGACAGACCGCTGGCGATCAGGCCCGCCGCCGCCCCGCCCTCGGGTGAGGCCGACAGCACGTCGACCCGGTCACCGGCTCGCACGAGAGCGGCGGTCGCAGGCTCGGCGACCCGGACCGGCACGGCGACCTCCGCGTCGCCGCTGACCAGGGCGGCGCCGAGCAGCCGGACGTCGGTGAGGGGCTCGCCGCGGCGCACAGAGCCGGCCACCAGCCGGCCCAGAGCCGTCGAGGCATCAGACAGCGCGCCGTCGGGGACGGCGGCGGCCGGCAGCGAGCTCACGGTCAGGTCGTCGACGCCTAGCGGCGCGCCGGGTCGCAGGTCGTGGGCGGCGGTCACCACGGGCACCTGCGCTTGCGCCGGGGGAGCGACAGCTGACAGCCCGGCAGCGACCGCCGCCGCTGCCAGACCGGCCGACAGCAGCACCCGGTAGCGCGCCAGCGCCCGTCTGAGGTCGGCGACGGCGGTCACGGCAGGTCCACGTCGATCCCGTCGAGGGCGCTGCCGCATCGGCAGTCGCGGGTCATCGGGAGAGCGCCGACCACTTCGAACAGCAGCTCGCGCAGCGCCGCGGTCCGCTCGCTGAAGACCCGGAAGACCTCGGCCTGGGTGACCGCCTCGCCACCCGCGATGCCGGCATCAAGATCCGTGACCAGAGCGATCGCGGTGTAGCAGAGCGCGAGCTCGCGGGCCAGCACCGCCTCGGGGTAGCCGGTCATGTTGACGACAGACCAGCCCTGCCCGGCATACCACTGCGACTCCGCCCGGGTGGAGAAGCGCGGCCCCTGGATCACGACCATCGTCCCGCCGTCGGTGACCGGCCAGTCTGCGCGCCGCGCCTGGGCCACGGCCGCCTCGCGACCGGCCGGGCAGTACGGGTCGGCGAAGGGGACATGGGCGGCGCCGCTGTCGTAGAACGTCTGCACCCGACCGGAGGTGCGGTCCACGAGCTGGTCGCAGACGACCAGCGAGCCGGGGCCGAGCTCAGGCCGCAGGCCGCCGACCGCGCACGGCGCGAGGATCTGCTCGACGCCGACGCTGCGCAGCGCCCACAGGTTGGCGCGGTAGGGGATGGTGTGCGGCGCGAAGCGGTGGTCCTTGCCGTGTCGGGGCACGAAGGCCACCGACCGACCGGCGACCTGTCCGATGACCAGCGGGTCGCTCGGCGGGCCGTACGGCGTGTCGATCTCGACCTCGTGCGCGTCGTCGAGGAACGCGTAGAACCCCGACCCGCCGATGACCCCGATCTGCGCGGTCTCTGTCACGGCCCACCTCCTTCGTCGAGGCGAACCCTAGGCCGCGGTCCCGACAGGGGTCGCGGCTGTCCACAGATCGCTCAGGCGGTCTTGCTCGCCGGCTTCGCAGCAGGTGTGCTCTTCGGCGTGGCAGCGGGCTTGCTGTCCGACGACGTCTTGCTGTCCGACGACGACGTGGACGACGAAGCGGGGGAGGACGAGGATGAGGAGTCGGAGCTCGACGCAGCCGGGGCATCGGTCTTGGGGGCAGCGGCCTTCTTGCCGGAGTCGCGGCTGTCGTTCTTGTAGAAGCCGGAGCCCTTGAAGACCACGCCGACCGCGCTGAACACCTTGCGCAGCGCGCCGTGGCAGACCGGGCACTCGGTGAGCGGCGCGTCGGTGAAGGTCTGGACGGCCTCGAGGCGCTCGTCGCACGCGGTGCAGGCGTACTGGTAGGTCGGCACGTGGTCTCTCCTCGGGTCTGGCACTCGCTAGGCGTGAGTGCCAGTGTGCGGCACGCGGCAGGGAGCCGTCCAACGACAGCTCGCGGGCTACAGGTCGACGACGATCTTCAGCCGACCGGTGTTCACGTCGTAGACGCAGCCGACGACAGCCAGGTCGGTCGGCAGGTAGGGCGAGCTGCGGACCTTCTGCACATCGCCGAGCAGCGTCTCGCGCTGGTCGTCGATGGTGCGAAAGTCCAGGCTGCGGGTGTCCAGACCGGCCCGCTCGGCGATCGCCGCGTGCACCGCCTCGTCGTTCACCTTGGCCATCCGGCAGTCGGTGTGAGCCACCACCATCACCCGATCCACGCCCAGCAGGTGCACGGCCAGGACCAGCGTGCGCAGGACGTCGTCGGTGACGCGGGCGCCGGCGTTGCGCAGGATCTTGGCGTCGCCGTTGGACAGTCCGAGCATCTGCAGCGGTTCGATCCGGGAGTCCATGCAGGTCACGACGGCCAGCCCGCGGGCGGCGGTGCCCTCGAGCCGGGCGTCGGTGAAGCGGGCCGAGAAGCCCTCGTTGGCGGCGAGCAGGTCGTCGAAGCCGTTCACAGCAGTCCTTCCAGGGGGTGAGGGCGCAGGCGGACGAGCCCGCGGTCCGGCAGGACGGCGGCGTCGACCGGTTGGTCGTGGACCTCGGTGGGCAGCAGGTCGTGCAGCTCTCCGGGGTGCAGGGCCGCCACGACGTACGCCGTGGTGCGGGCCAGGGCCCGATCATAGGAGCCGCCGCCGCGCCCGAGGCGGGTGCCGGCGCGGTCGACCCCCAGGGCCGGCACGACGACCAGGGAGCAGTCGGCGACGGCGTCGCGTCCGAGCCGCGGCCCGGGCGGCTCCCGGGTCCCGTGCGCGCCGTCGACGAGCTCCCCGTCGTAGGCCGCCCAGTCCAGGTCGCCGTCCAGCAGCAGCACCGGCAGCAGGACGTCCTCGTGACCGTCGAGCAGCAGGGCGGTGTCCGGCTCGTCCCCGATGCTGGCGTACGCCGCGATCCGCGCGCCCCGCCACTCCCGCAAGGCCGACGCCAGGGCCACTCCACTGGCCGCGCGCTGGACGGCCGACAGCGCCGCCCGACGCAGCAGCGCCTGTCGGCGAAGCGTCGCCTTGTCGATGGTCACCGTCGGAGCATCGCAGTTTCGCGATCTGACTCGCCGCCGCCGAAGCGCTCTACGCCGCCAGGCGAGAGGGTCGCGAGGCCTGGCGGCTGGCGGTCACGGAGGCGTCCGCTGCCGGCGGGTCGTAGGGTCCGCGCTATGACAGTGACCAAGGCCGTCATCCCGGCCGCCGGCCTCGGCACCCGCTTCCTGCCAGCCACCAAGGCCTCACCGAAGGAGATGCTGCCGGTCGTCGACAAGCCGGCGATCCAGTACGTCGTCGAGGAGGCCGTGCGCGCCGGCCTGGACGACGTGCTGATGATCACCGGACGCAACAAGCGGCCGCTGGAGGACCACTTCGACCGGGTCGTGGAGCTGGAGCAGACGCTGCAGGCCAAGGGCGACACCGCCAAGCTCGCCCTGGTGCAGCAGGCCAGCGAGCTCGCGACGATCCACTACGTGCGCCAGGGCGACCCCCGGGGCCTGGGTCACGCGGTGCTGGCCGCCGCGCAGCACGTCGGCGACGAGCCGTTCGCGGTGCTGCTGGGCGATGACCTCATCGACGCCCGGGACCCGCTGCTGGAGCTCATGATCGAGGTCCAGGCCCGCGAGGGTGGCAGCGTCGTGGCCCTCATGCAGGTGCCACACGACATGATCAGCTCGTACGGCTGCGCAGCCGTCGAAGCCATCGCAGGCGGTGACAGCGGCGATGTGGTGCGCATCACCGGTCTCGTGGAGAAGCCGCCCGTCGAGGACGCGCCCAGCGATCTCGCGATCATCGGTCGCTACGTGCTGTCGCCGACCGTCTTCGACGTGCTGCGCACGACCCCGCCCGGTCGCGGCGACGAGATCCAGCTGACCGACGCCATCGAGTCGCTCATCGCCACCGAGCCGGTGCACGGGGTTGTCTTCCGCGGTCGGCGCTACGACACCGGCGACCGGCTGGACTACCTCAAGGCAGTGGTGCAGCTGGCCGCCGACCGCGAGGACCTCGGCCCAGCGCTGCTCGCCTGGCTCGCCGAGTGGCTGCCGACCCGCTCATGATCAGCGTCGAGGACCACCTGGCCCGGATCCTGTCGGTCGTGCAGCCGCTGTCGTCGCTGGACCTGGGGCTGATGGACGCCCACGGCTGCGTGCTCACCGAGGACGTCGTCGCGCCGCTGCCGCTGCCGGGCTTCGACAACAGCAGCCAGGACGGCTACGCCGTGCGGCGAGCTGACGTGCTCGGCGCCAGTGCGGCCAAGCCGGTCGTGCTGCCCGTCACCGGCGACGTGGCTGCTGGGCCGGCATCGCCGCTGCGGGTCCAGCCGGGCGTCTGCGTGCGGATCATGACCGGCGCGATGCTGCCCGCCGGGGCCGACGCGGTGGTGCCGCTGGAGTGGACCGATCGAGGCATCTCGTCGGTGTCGATCACCCGGGTGCCCGACGCGGGGGCGTACGTCCGGCGCATCGGTGAGGATGTCGCCGCCGGCGAGACGGTGCTGACGGCCGGCACCCACCTCGGGGCCGCGCAGATCGGCATCGCGGCGGCGGTCGGGCGGTCGCGGCTGGTGGTGCGTCCGCGCCCGCGGGTCGTGGTGGTGTCGACCGGCAGCGAGCTGGTCGAGCCGGGTGAGGTCCTGAGCCCGGGCCGGATCGTCGACAGCAACAGCCCGGCCCTGACCGCCGCGGCTATCGAGACCGGCGCCATCGCCTACCGCGTCGGGATCGTGCCTGACGACCCCCGCACGCTGGCCTCGACGCTGGAGGACCAGCTCGTGCGGGCCGACGTCCTGGTCACCAGCGGCGGTGTGAGCGTGGGGGCGTACGACGTGGTCAAGGAGGTCTTGAGCCGGCTCGGGACGGTGCAGTTCGACAAAGTGGCGATGCAGCCGGGCATGCCGCAGGGCTTCGGCACGATCGGCCCGGACTCGACCCCCGTCTTCGGGCTGCCTGGCAACCCGGTGAGCGCGCTGGTCAGCTTCGAGGCGTTCGTGCGCCCGGCGCTGCGCACGATGCTGGGCGCGAGCCCGATCGAGCGGCCCCGGGTGCGGGCGGTGGCCGGCAAGGCGCTGAGCGCGCCGGAGGGCAAGCAGGCCTTCCTGCGAGTGCTGCTGGAGGTCAAGAAGGGGGCGTACGTCGTGACCCCCGTCTCCGGCGCCGGCTCGCACCTGCTGGCCGGGATGGCCCGCGCCAACGCGCTGGCGATCGTGCCCGTGGGGGTCGAGCGGATAGCCGCCGGCGAGCCGGTGGACGTGCTGGTGCTCGAGCGGCGCGGTCGATGAGCCAGCAATTCACTCACCTCGACGAGAGCGGCGCGGCGCGGATGGTCGACGTCGGCGCCAAGCAGGTCACCGCCCGCAGCGCCACCGCCACCGGGCGCGTGGACCTGTCGGTCGAGACCGTCGCGCTGCTTCGAGCCGGCGACGTCCCCAAGGGCGACGCGCTCGCGGTAGCCCGGGTCGCCGGGATCATGGGCGCCAAGCGCACGCCCGACCTGGTGCCGCTGTGCCACCCGATCTCACTGTCCGGCGTGACCGTCGACCTGGCGGTGGACGACGGCGGGGTGGCGGTCACGGCGACCGCACGTACCGCTGACCGCACCGGGGTGGAGATGGAGGCGCTGACGGCCGTCACGGTCGCCTGCCTGACCCTGGTCGACATGACCAAGGCCGTGGATCCTCGCGCCGTCATCGGCCGGATCCAGGTCGAGGCCAAGACCGGCGGCAAGAAGGGCGACTGGACCCGATGACCGGGCTCGTTCGCCGGGCCCTGGTCATCACCGTGTCGGACCGGGCCAGCACCGGTGAGCGGCCCGACACCAACGGCCCGGTGCTGGCCGAGCTGCTGCGCGAGCTGGGCCTGCAGGTCGACCCCGTCGTGGTGGTGCCTGACGAGGTCGCGGCTGTGCAGGGCGCGCTGCGCGAGGCAGTCGCCGCGGCGTACGCGCTGGTGCTCACCACCGGCGGCACCGGGCTGGCCCCCCGCGACGTCACCCCGGAGGCGACCCGGCCGCTGCTGGAGCGCGAGGCGCCGGGTCTGGCCGAGGCGCTGCGTCACCTGCCGGGGGCACCCGCCACCGCGATCCTGTCCCGGGGGGTCGCCGGGACGATCGGCGGCACCCTCGTCGTCAACCTGCCCGGCTCGCGAGGCGGGGTGCAGGACGGTGTGGCGGTGCTCGCTCCGGTGCTTGAGCACGCGCTGGCCCAGCTGGCCGGTGGCGGCGACCACCCCGCATGAGCCCCGGCTTCCCCGCCCGCCTGGCGTACGGCGACGTCGAGGTCCGGCCGCTGCGCACCCGCGACGCGCTCGCCTGGTCCGAGGTGCGCATCCGCAACGAGGCGTGGCTCGCCCCGTGGGAGGGCCGCGTGCCCTCGCAGCCCCCGGCGAGCTGGGCCGAGCGGCACAGCCCGGCCGTGTTCGCCTTGATGCTGCGGCACCAGCGCAAGGAGGCCAGGGCCGGGCGGCTGCTGCCCTTCGCCGTCTGCGTTGGCGGACGGCTGTGCGGGGCGGTCACCGTCGGCGGCATCACCCGCGGGGCCTTCGACTCCGGCTACATCGGCTACTGGGTGGACCGCGACGTCGCAGGCCGGGGTGTCACGACGACGGCCGTGGCGCTGGTGCTGGACCATTGCTTCGGCCCGGTCGGGCTGCACCGCGTCGAGGCCAACGTCCGGCCCGAGAACACCGCGTCGCGCCGCGTCGTCGACAAGCTCGGGATGCGCGAGGAGGGCCTGCACCGGCGCTACCTGTTCATCGACGAGGACTGGCGGGACCATCTGACGTACGCCCTGCTGGCCGAGGAGCTGCCGCCCGCAGGGGTGCTCGCCGGACTGCTTGGGGCGGGGTAGCCCAACAGCTGAGGGCAGTCCTGCTGTGAGCAAGATCTTCGGGGAGTACACAGGGTGGGCACCCGGTGTACTCCCCGAAGATCTTGGGGCCGGCGCGGGCGGCCGGCGCGGCCGAGCGGCGAGCCCGATCCCCGCACCAGCGCCTGAAGGACCCCCTCCGGGACCTCCTCGCGCAGCAGCGCGTAGGCGAGATGGTCCCGCCACGCCTCGTCGATGAACAGGTAGCGCCGGTGCAGGCCCTCCGCCGAGAAACCCAGCTTGGCGAGCACCCGCAGCGAGGCGGCGTTCTCCGGCCGTACGTTGGCCTCGACCCGGTGCAGCCCGACCGGGCCGAAGCAGTGGTCGAGCACGAGGGCGAGCGCGGTCGTCGCCACGCCCCGTCGGGCCACCCGCTCGTCGACCCAGTAGCCGACGTGGGCGCTGTCGAACGCCCCGCGGGTGACCCCGCCCACGGTGACGTTGCCGGCCAGCCGGTCCGCGACGGTGACGACGAAGGGCAGCAGCCGGCCGGCCCGGGCGTCCTTGCGCTGGGCCCGCAGCATGACGGCGTGCACCGCCGGGCTGTTGCGCTCGCGCCACGATGTGACCGACGAGGTGGGCGGCCGTCCCTCCCACGGCGCGAGCCACTGCTCGTTGCGCAGCCGGACCTCCGACCAGGCTCCGGCATCGCGGGCCCGTGGCGGACGCACCGCCACCTCGCCGTACGCCAGCCGCACCGGCCACCCCGGCGGGCTCAAGAATGGTCCCCGCCACCGCGCAGCTGAGCCAGGGCGTGGGCAAGTACGGGGATCAGCACCGCCACCCCGTCGCGGACCCCACCGGTCGAGCCCGGCAGGTTGACGACCAGGCTCGACCCGATCGTCCCGGCCACCCCGCGGGACAGGATCGCCGTCGGCACCGCATCCGCCCCCTGCCGACGCAGCGCCTCGGCCAGGCCGGGCGCCTCTCGCTCCAGCAGCGGCCGGGTCGCCTCCGGGGTGACGTCGCGCGGCGACAGCCCCGTGCCCCCGGTGGTGACCACCAGGTCGTACGCCGCAGCCGCCGCCGCCCGCAGCGCCTCCTGCACGGACCCGACCTCGTCCGGGACGACCACGACGTCGCCGACCGCCAGCCCCACCTCGGCGAGCAGCCCGGCCAGCAGCGGCCCGGAGGTGTCCT
>JBBPYI010000077.1:0-4557 GCA_038200075.1 Mycobacteriales bacterium | reverse complement strand
GGAGCGCTCGTAGCTCGAGAGCATGTCGATGCGACGGGTGTGCCGCACGTCGCCGCTGTAGTCGGTGGTCAGGAAGGCTTCGAGCAGCTCCAGTGCCTCGGCCTCCTGGTGCATCCGGGCCCCCAGGCTGACGACGTTGGCGTCGTTGTGCTGGCGGCCCAGCCGTGCGGTCTCCGCACTCCAGGCCAGCGCGCACCGCACGCCCGGCACCTTGTTGGCTGCGATCGCCTCGCCGTTGCCCGAGCCGCCGATGACGACGCCGAGGCTGCCAGGGTCCTGCACCGCACCCAGCGCGGCGCGCAAGACGTACGGCGGGTAGTCGTCGACGGCGTCGTACTGCTCCGGGCCGTGGTCGACGGGCTCGTGCCCCAGCTCGACGAGGCGCCTGGCGACGGCGGCCTTCAGCTCGAAGCCGGCATGGTCTGAACCCAGGTGGACGCGCATGCCACCAGTCTGCCGGGTGCCCGGGCCGGCCGGGCAGGATCAGGGGGTGACCGGACGGGTGCTGGGGGTGGACGGCTGCCCCGGCGGCTGGGTCGGCGCTCTCGTCGAAGCCGGCCAGATCATCTGGCACGCAGGCGACTTCGCCAGCATGCTCGCACTCGAAGCCGACGTCGTCGCTGTCGACATCCCGATCGGCCTGCCGCTCGGGCCGGAGCGGCGGCGGGCCGATCTGGAGGCCAAGCAGGCGCTCGGCGCGCAGCGCTCGTCGGTCTTCTTCGTGCCACCGCGGGTCGTGCTCGACGCCCCGACCCAGGCCGAGGCCACGCTGCTGTCGCGGGCCGCCGGCTCGGTCGGCGTGAGCATCCAGACCTTCTACATCCTCGACAAGGTCGCCGAGGTCGACGCCCTGCTGCGGGCCACCCGCGACCTGCCGGTCATCGAGGTGCACCCCGAGGTGTCGCTGCGCCGGCTCGGCGGCGTCCCGCTCCCCCCTAAGCGCAGGGTCGCCGGCCGTACGGCCCGCCTGGA
The DNA here is from genome assembly GCA_038200075.1 of Mycobacteriales bacterium. Lineage (GTDB taxonomy): Bacteria > Actinomycetota > Actinomycetes > Mycobacteriales > SCTD01 > SCTD01. The sequence goes on along the minus strand of JBBPYI010000077.1, from coordinate 3,585 downwards.
GCTGCTCCGGCGGTGGCTGCCGGACCTCACCCTGTCGACGCCGCTGCCCGGCCGGGCCCGACCTGACGACTGCCTCGACGCGGTCGCCTGCGCCTGGACCGGCGCCCGCTGGCTGCGCGGGCAGGCCGAGGTACTCGGCGACGAGGTCGACGGCGAAGGCCTGCCCATGCGCATCGTCGTCTGACGCCCCCCCACCTACACCTGGCGGATTTCAGAGCTGGAGGGACTTGACCTCCAGGAACTCCTCCAGGCCGTACTCGCCGAGCTCGCGGCCGTTGCCGCTCTGCTTGTAGCCGCCGAAGGGGGCCAGCGGGTTGAAGCGCCCACCGTTGACGTCGACCATGCCGGTGCGCATCCGGCGGGCGAAGGCGACCGCGCGGTCCTGGTCGCCGGAGAACACCCCACCCGACAGGCCGTACGGCGTGTCGTTCGCGATCTGGGCGGCCTCGTCCTCGCTGGCGTACGGGATGACCGCCAGCACCGGACCAAAGACCTCCTCCTGCTCCACCCGCGAGCCCGGGACGACACCGGCGAGCACCGTCGGCCGTACGTAGTAGCCGGTGTCCAAGCCGTCCGGCCGCTCGGGTCCGCCGGCCACGACGGTGGCGCCATCGGCGATCGCCTGCTCGATGAAGGCGACGACCTTCTTGTACTGGTTGGCGTTGGCCAGCGGGCCGATGCGCGTCGCGTCATCGGTGGGGGCTCCGACGGGATACTTCTCAGCGCCCGCGGCCAGCAGGGCGAGCACCTCGTCGTACTGCTCGGCGGGCACCAGCATCCGGGTCCAGGCGGTGCAGGTCTGCCCGGCGTTGATGAAGCAGTTGGCCAGGCCGATCTTGACGGCCTTGCCGAGATCAGCGTCCTCCAGGATGACGAACGCGCTCTTGCCGCCGAGTTCCAGCGCGACCTTCTTGACCGTCTCGGCGCCGACGGCCATGACCCTCTTGCCGGCGGCGGTGGAGCCGGTGAAGGACACCATGTCGACGTCAGGGTGGGCCGCGATGGCCTCGCCGACGACCGGACCCATGCCCGTGACGAGGTTGAAGACCCCGGCGGGCAAGCCGATCTGCTCGAAGACCTCGGCCAGTGCGAAGGCCGACAGCGGCGCGACCTCGGACGGCTTGAGCACGATCGTGCAGCCGGCCGCCAGGGCCGCAGCCACCTTCGCGACCACCTGGTGCAGCGGGTAGTTCCAGGGCGTGATCGCGCCGACGACGCCGATCGGCTCCTTCACCACGAGGGAGTTGCCGATCCGCTCCTCGAAGGAGTAGTCCTGCAGAAGTGCGGCGTACGACCGCAGCACGCGGACCGGGTTGCCGACCTGCACGGCCTTGCTGAACGACAGCGGGGTGCCCATCTCGGTGGAGATCAGAAGCGCGATCTCGTCCGTGCGCGCCTCCAAGGCATCGGCGGTCGCGGTCAGCGCAGCCGCCCGCTCGGCGGGTGACGTGAGCGACCAGGAGGTGAAGGCGGCCCGGCCGCGGCCACCGCAGCGTCGACGTCGTCGGCCGTACCTGCTGGAACGGCACTGACCTGCTGCTCGGTGGACGGGTCGACCACCGCCAGGGCGTCGCGGCCGGGCACGGGCACCCAGGCGCCGTCGATGAAGAACGCGTCCTTGGCCTGCACAGCACTACCTCCGGGGTCGACGTCGTCGTCGCCCCTGACCCTACGGCGGTGCGGTCAGTCGAACTCCGGACCCTCGGTGCGGGTGCGCTTGAGCTCGTAAAAGTGCGGGAAGCCGGCGAGCAGTCGCGCACCGTCCCACACCTTGCCGGCGTCCTCGCCGCGCGGGATGCGCGACATCACCGGACCGAAGAACGCGACCCCCTCGACGTGGATGACCGGGGTGCCGACGTCCATGCCCACCGGGTCCATCCCGGTGTGGTGGTCCGTCTTCAGCGCCTCATCCAGCGAGTCATCTGTTGCGGCCTGCGCCAGCTCCAACGGGAGACCCGCTGCCTTCAAGGCGTTCTCGTGCAACGACGGGTCATCGAGCTCGACCTTGTCGTGGTGGATCTGCTCGCCGTAGGCGGTGTAGAGGGCGAGCAGGTCGTGCCCGGCCTGCTTGGCGGCGGTGCACACGCGGACCGGCCCCCACGCCTTGCTCATCATCTCCACGTACTCCGGCGACAGGTCCCGTCCGGCGTTGAGCACCGCAAGGCTCATGACGTTCCAGGTGATGGAGATCGGCCGGACCTGCTCGACCTCCAGCACCCAGCGGGAGGTGATCCAGGCCCAGGGGCACAGGGGGTCGAACCAGAAGTCGATACGGGTCGTCTCATCAGCCATGACGTAATCCTTGCACGCGCAAGCGATCCTGGCCAACCGCCGGCGGTTCTGGACGCCCTGCGCTCTCGGACCGGTCACCGCCTGGTGCAGGCCCAGGTGGCGGTACCCGCAGGGCCCGCAGCCGGGGGCCCTGCGGCCGCGGCCGCCGCCGCCGCCCTCTGCCCAGCCGTCCGCCGGTCTTCCTGAGCTCTCCTGCGGCCCCGAAAAGTCAACCGGCATGCGTGGAACACTGGTGGTTCTGCCAGGGCGACGAAGGGCACCACAGCACGTGAGCATCAACAACCTGCATCGCGACGAGGCCGCTGCACGGGCCCACCTGCTCGAGGTCGCGTCGTACGACGTGGAGGTCGATCTCACCGACGGCGCGGGCGCACCCGGCGAGGGGACCTTCCGCACCACCTCGACGGTGCGCTTCACCTGCGCCGAGCCCGGAGCATCGACGTTCCTGGACCTCACCGCGCCGAAGGTGCACGAGGTGCGCCTCAACGGCGAGACCCTCGACGTGGCAGCTGTCTTCGACGGCGACCGGATAGCGCTCGCCGGTCTGGCAGCGGACAACGAGCTGGTGGTCGTCGCCGACGGCGCCTACATGCGGACCGGCGAGGGCCTGCATCGCTTCGTCGACCCGGTCGACGACTCCGTCTACCTCTACACGCAGTTCGAGACCTTCGACGCCCACCGGATGGTCGCCTGCTTCGACCAACCCAACCTCAAGGCGGCTGTCCGCTTCGTGGTGCAAGCGCCCCGCGACTGGGTCTGCGTGAGCAACTCCGTCGTCACCTCCCGTCCCGACGAGGGCGCAGCGGGGACGTGGGTCTTCGCCGAGACGCCGCGCATGTCGACCTACATCACCGCGCTGATCGCCGGGCCGTACGCCTCTGTGCATGACGAGCACGACGGCATCGCGCTGGGGATCTTCTGCCGATCCTCGCTGGTGCAGCACCTGGACGCCGACGACCTGTTCACCGTCACCAAGCAGGGTTTCGACTTCTACCACCGGGTCTTCGACTACCGCTACCCGTTCGGCAAGTACGACCAGCTGTTCGTGCCGGAGTTCAATGCCGGCGCCATGGAGAACGCCGGCGCCGTGACCTTCCTAGAGGACTACGTCTTCCGGTCCAAGGTGACCGACGCGGCGCACGCACGACGCGCCGAGACGGTGCTGCACGAGATGGCCCACATGTGGTTCGGCGACCTCGTGACGATGCGCTGGTGGGACGACCTGTGGCTCAACGAGTCCTTCGCGACCTACATGTCGGTGCTGGCCCAGGTCGAGTCCACCCGCTACACCCG
>JBBPYI010000076.1:0-5418 GCA_038200075.1 Mycobacteriales bacterium | reverse complement strand
CCGTCGTGACCGCGCCACAGCGTCTTGACGGTGTCGCCGCTGTCGGTGTCGATCTCGCGGACCGGCGTGAGCAGCGTCGGCAGCAGGTCGGCGGTCAGCGCGGCCCGGACCGGGGCGGCCAGGTCGGTCATCTGCTCGGGCAGGTGACCGGCGAAGTAGTGCCGCGAGAGCTGCTCGGCCCGAAACGCCTTCTGCCCCAGCGCCACGACCGCCTCGCGGCGGCCGGCGACGTCGAGGTCAGCCAGGTGTCGCGGCGGCAGAGCGCGCTTGGGCTCGTCGAAGACCAGCGGGAGCGGCGTACGGGGGGCAGTCACAGTGCGACAAGCGTACGGCGCGCTCAGGGATAGGCGACGAACGCGGCGAGCAGCAGCCAGGCAACCGGCGCGGTCGGCAGGAGCGAGTCGAGCCGGTCCATGATCCCGCCGTGGCCGGGCAGCAGCGTGCCCATGTCCTTGATCCCGATGTCGCGCTTGACCATCGACTCGCCGAGGTCGCCCAGGGTCGCGGTGCCGGTGATGGCCAGACCGTAGAGCGCTCCGAGCAGCGGCGAGGTGTCGAAGACCGTCGCGAACAGCACCGCTCCGGCCACGGAGCAGGCGACCACGGAGCCGGCGAAGCCCTCCCAGGACTTCTTGGGTGAGATCGACGGCGCCATCGGATGCTTGCCGAACAGCACGCCCGCGGCGTACCCACCGACGTCGCTGCACACCACGACGGCGATGAACGCCGTCACCCGTCGGGGCCCGTCGGCCGGGATCGCCAGCAGCGAGGCGAAACCGGCGAGGAACGGGACGTACGCCGCGGTGAAGGTCGAGGCCGCCACGTCACGCAGGAATCCCTCGGCGGGATCGGCCAGCCGCCAGGCCAGGCAGGCCAGGACGGTGAGCACGAGCGCAAGGAACAGCGCCTCGGGGCCCTGGCGGTAGGCCAGCACGACCATCGCCAGACCACCGACCTGCAACGGCACCATGGGCGGCTGCGCCCCGAGCGTACGAAGCGCCTTGACGATCTCGTAGATCCCGAGGGCCGCGCCGGCCACCAGCACCCCGATGAACACCCAGCGGTACGGGCTGAACAGCGGGACCGTGATGGCCGCGCCGAGCGCGAGCCCCACCCCGATGGCCGCGGGCAGGTTGCGGCCGGCCCGGCCGGGACCGCCCGTGCCGGCAGCCCCCTCAGGGGCGGGCGCGTCGTCAACGGCAGCGATCAGGTCGTCACTCATAGCTGCTCACACCTCGAGCAGCTCGGCTTCCTTGTGCTTGAGCAGGTCGTCGACGTTCCCGACGTAGGAGGCGGTGGTCTTCTCCAGCTCCTTCTCGGCGCGGGCGACGTCGTCCTCACCGGTCTCGCCGTCCTTGACCAGCCGGTCGAGCTCGACCTTGGCGTTGCGCCGGATGTTGCGGATCGAGACCTTGGCCGCCTCGGCCTTGGCGTGCGCCACCTTGATGAACTCCCGGCGGCGCTCCTCCGACAGCTGCGGGAAGACGATGCGGATGATGTTGCCGTCGTTGGTGGGGTTGACGCCGAGATCGGAGTCGCGGATCGCCCGCTCGATGATGCCCAGCGAGCTCTTGTCGTACGGGCTGATGATCGCCATCCGCGGCTCGGGCACCTGCAGGCTCGCGAGCTGGTTCACCGGCGTCATCGCGCCGTAGTAGTCCACGACGATCTTGTTGAACATCGCCGAGGTCGCCCGGCCGGTGCGGATGCCGGAGAAGTCCTCCTTGGCCACCGCGACGGCCTTGTCCATCTTCTCCTCGGCGTCCAGGAGGGTGTCGTCGATCATGCGTTGTCTCCGCTCACGAGGGTCCCGATCTTCTCACCGCGTACGGCGCGGCCGATGTTGCCGTCCTCCTGCAGCGCGAAGACCACGATCGGCAGGCCGTTCTCCATGCACAGGCTGAAGGCTGCCGCATCGGCGACCTGCAGTCCGCGGCTGAGCACCTCGGCGTAGCTGACCTGGTCGAACTTCACCGCGTCGGGGTTCTTGCGGGGGTCGCTGTCGTAGACGCCGTCGATGCTCTTGGCCATCAGCAGCGCCTGGCAGCCGATCTCCAGCGCCCGCTGGGCCGCCACGGTGTCGGTGGAGAAGAACGGCATCCCGGCCCCGGCGCCGAAGATGACCACGCGGCCCTTGTCGAGGTGGCGCATCGCCCGGCGGGGGATGTAGGGCTCGGCGACCTGCCCCATCGTGATGGCGGTCTGCACGCGGGTGTCGACGCCCTGCTGCTCGAGCAGGTCCTGCAACGCCAGGCAGTTCATGACGGTGCCGAGCATGCCCATGTAGTCCGCGCGGGCCCGGTCCATGCCGCGCTGCGCGATCTCGGCGCCGCGGAAGAAGTTGCCGCCGCCGACGACGATCGCGACCTGCACGCCGGTGGCGACGACGTCGCGCACCTGCCGGGCGATGTCGGCGACGACGTCGAGGTCGAGCCCGACGGCGCCGCCGCCGAACACCTCACCGGAGAGCTTGAGCAGCACCCGCCGGTAGGGCTGCTCCCCGGACGCCGCAGAGGCCGCCAGTCCGTCAGTGCTCACGGGTGGCGGCCTCCAGGCGTCGCAGGGGGTGATGCAGGGTCGGAGCGAACCTACTGGCTAGGCCTGCCCGACCTTGAAGCGGGCGAAGCCGGTGATCTGCACACCGGCCTCCTCGAGCACCTTGGCGACGGTCTTCTTGCTGTCCTTGGCGAAGGCCTGCTCGAGCAGCACCTGCTCCTTGAAGAACCCGTTGACCCGGCCCTCGACGATCTTGGGCAGGGCAGCCTCGGGCTTGCCCTCCTCCTTGGCGGTCGCCTCGGCGATCTCGCGCTCCTTGGCCACGACGTCCTCGGGCACCTCGGCGCGCGAGACGTAGGTCGGGGCGAAGGCGGCGATGTGCTGCGCGACGTCCTTGGCGACGGGCTCATAGCCGCCGGCGCCCGCCCCCGTCAGCTCGACCAGCACGCCCAGCTGGGCCGGCAGGTCGGGGTTGGTCTTGTGCAGGTAGACGCCGACGTAGGCGCCCTCGAAGGTCGCGACGCGGCGAACCTCGATCTTCTCGCTAAGCATCGCACCGCCGTCGCTGATGATGTCCGACAGGGGCTTGCCGTCGACCTCGACGCTCTGCAGCGAGGTGACGTCGTTGCTGCCGAAGGCCGCCCCGACCACGACAGTCGCGAGCTCCTGGAACTTGGTGTTCTTGGCGACGAAGTCGGTCTCGCAGTTCAGCTCGAGCAGGGTGCCCTTGGTGGTGCCCTCGAGCCTGGCGGTGACCAGGCCGTTGCTGGCCGCACGGCCCTCGCGCTTCGCAACGCCCTTCAGGCCCTTGATGCGCAGCTGCTCGACAGCCTTGTCGTAGTCGCCGTCGGCCTCGACGAGCGCGTTCTTGCAGTCGGTCATGCCCGCGCCGGTGGCCTCGCGGAGCTTCTTGATGTCGGCGGCGGTTACGGAAGCCATCTGTCGTCTCGTCTCTACGTCGGGGTCTTGCAGGGGTGGACGTGCAGCGGCGGCGCCAAGGGGGTCGCCCTCAGCGCCGCCGGCCGTACGGGGGGTGGTGGCTACGGCGCGGGGGTCTCGCCCGACGCCTCGGTGGACGTCTCGGTGGGCGTCTCCACGGCTGCGGCGGCGGCCGGGGTGGCCTCGGCGGCGCCGGCGCCCTCGACGGCAGCGGTGTCGACGCCGGCGGCGGCAGCGGCACCGCCGGTCAGCAGCTCGGTCTCCCAGTCGGGCAGCGGCTCGTCACCGGCCAGTTGGCCGGTCGGCTTGTCGTCGCTGGCGCTGGCACCGGCGCGGGCCATCAGGCCCTCGGCGACGGCGTCGGCGATGACGCGGGTGAGGGTGCCGATCGAGCGGATCGCGTCGTCGTTGCCCGGGATCTTGTAGTCCACGACGTCGGGGTCGCAGTTCGTGTCCAGGATCGCCACGACCGGGATGCCGAGCTTGCGGGCCTCGTTGACGGCCAGGTGCTCCTTGTTGGTGTCGACGATCCAGATCGCGCTGGGCGTACGGGTCATCTCGCGGATGCCGCCCAGGGTGCGCTGGAGCTTGATGCGCTCGCGGCTGAGCACCAGCGCCTCCTTCTTCGTCAGCACGGTCTGGCCACCGGTGGTCTCGATGAGCTCGAGCTCCTTGAGGCGCTGCAGACGCTTGAAGACGGTCTGGAAGTTGGTGAGCATGCCGCCGAGCCAGCGCTCGGTGACGTAGGGCATGCCGACCCGGGTGGCCTGCTCGGCGATCGGCTCCTGCGCCTGGCGCTTGGTGCCGACGAACATGATCGTGCCGCCGTGCGCGACGGTCTCCTTGACGAAGTCGTACGCCCGGTCGATATAACCCAGGGTCTGGGTCAGGTCGATGATGTAGATGCCGTTGCGCTCGGTGAAGATGAAGCGCTTCATCTTCGGGTTCCAGCGCTTGGTCTGGTGCCCGAAGTGCGTGCCGCTCTCGATGAGCTGTCGCATGGTGACGACGGCCATGGTGGTGCCTTCCTGTCTGCCCGCGTCAGCACCCCCCACTAGCTAGGCGGGACGGCCGCGCGGCGGTCGGTTTGCCTTCCACCGGTCGGTGGTCGGCCCTGGTGCCCGGCGCCTGCCCCGCCCCTTTGCAGGGGACCGGTGGAGCAGATTGCCTCGGTGGGCACGCGAAGTCGACCCGGCGGACCGGGTCGCTGCGCAAAGTGTACGCCGCAGCCGCGAGCTGCCTGCCGTTGTCCACACGCGCGCTCGCCGGCCCCCCCGTAGCGCGCCCCCCGTAGCGCGCCCCCCGTAGCGCGCGATGATCTTCTGACTCAGCGCTCAGCACCCGACCCGCCAGCGTGTCGGGTGCAGCTGCCTGAGTCAGAAGATCCACTGGCGCTGGGAGTGGCCGCGCGCCGCCGACTGGCGCCTCACCTCCGCAGCACGATGTCAACCCGTGTCGCCAGCTCCGCACGGCCCAGCTGCGCGTACGACCAGCGAGTAGGCCAGGCGGTGCGAGAAGGACCCATCCGCAACCCTGTAGAGGACCTCCACGTCCGCAGACGTCGCGCGCGCCCCCTCCCGATCGAGCACAAGCGCAAGGTTCAGGACCTCGCCCGGATCTACTCGCGCCCCACGAGCCGGTTGCGCTGCTGCACACCGGACTCCTGACCGGGAGAGCCTGCGTCCCCAGCAGGGTGTTGTCGACAATCGGCAGGAGCCACGTCTCGGGCAACAGTGAACGCGATGGGAGCCACGAGGCAACTCGGCTCCAGTTCGACAGGAGTGTCGGCTTCGTTGCGGATGACCTCGCCGCTGAACACCACCGCGTCGTCACCGGGAAGGCAACTGCACGCGGACACCCGTCCGCCTATGGCGCCCAGAGCAGCTGAGCTCGCCCCTGCTGGGCTGAGGCGAGCGCCCCACATAGCAGCAGTACGCCTTCCAAACGATGACCGCGCCGCACCGAGGGCATGTCGCAGAGGTT
>JBBPYI010000075.1:0-6986 GCA_038200075.1 Mycobacteriales bacterium | reverse complement strand
TGCGCCGCTCAGCGCCTGTCGCCACCTGCGCCGCTCAGCGGCTGTCGCCACCTGCGCCGCTCAGCGGCTGTCGCCACCTGCGCCGCTCAGCGGCTGTCGCCACCTGCGCCGCTCAGCGGCGACGCAGCTCCCTCGGCAGCTCCCCGGCCGCTGCCTCCTCCAGCAGCCACAGGGTGCTCGTGCGACCTCGTACGCCCGCAGCCGGCACCTGCACGGGACCGGCGCCGGACAGCGCCATCGCCACGGCGCCGGCCTTCTCAGCTCCGGCTACGACCATCCACACCTCGCGGGCGGCGTTGATCGCCTGGAACCCGAGCGAGATGCGGGTCGGCGGCGGCTTGGGGCAGCCGTGCACGCCGAAGGCGATTCGCTCGTCGTGGGCGGCCGGTGACTCGGGGAAGATCGACGCGGTGTGGCCCTCGGGGCCCATGCCGAGCAGCAGCACGTCGAAGGCCGGTACGTCCTGGTCCGCGGGAGCCGCGGCAGTGAGCTCGTCGGCGTAGCGGGCGGCGGCTGCGTCAGGATCGTCACCGTCCGGACCGCCGAGCGCGCCCATCGGGTGTACCGCGGCCGGGTCCAGGTCGAGGGCGTCCAGCAGCGCGCGACGAGCCTGCTGCTCGTTGCGGTCGTCGTCGTCGGCGGGGACGAAGCGCTCGTCGCCCCACCACACGTCGACCCGCCGCCAGTCGACGGCATGGCGCGCCGGCGCCCGACCGACCGCCTGCAAGGCCGCGATGCCGATGCCCCCGCCGGTGAGCACCATGGAGGCCCGGCCCCGCAGCGCCTGCGCGTCGACCAACCGGCTGAGCAGCCTTGCCGCGACCAGCTCGGCCAGCAGCGGCGGGTCCTTGACGACGACCACGACCGGTCCGGTGCTCATGTCGTGGTCAACGCCGGGTCGGGGTCGGAGGCCTCGGTCGGGTCGTGCCACACGTGCGTCCGCGGTGAGGTGACGTTGCCGGCGGCCCCGGTTGCCAGGGCCAGCGCCCGACCGTAGGTCTCGTCGGCGTCCAGCCGGCGCAGCTCCTCGGCCAGCAGGTCGCCGAGCGCGGTGGGCTCGAGCGGCATCGTGCGGTCGGGCTGGCCGGCGTTCTGCAGCAGTGCGCTGGTCGGGCCGGTCCGCGAGATCCTGACCTCGCCCTCCTCCAGGCTGACCTGCACCTGCGAGATCGGGTCGTCGTCGTCGCCGTCCAGGACCTCCACGGGTACGCCGAGGCAGGCCTGCAGCCACCCGACGACCAGGGCCCGGGTCGGATCGCCGGCGTTGCCGGTGACGGTGGCGGCGGTTGCCTGGCTAGTGACCTGGTCGAAGGCGAGCGCGCACAGCGAGCGCCACGGCGTGGCGCGGGTCCAGGCCAGGTCGGTGTCGCCCGGGATGTAGTCGCGGCCACGCTGGGTGAGCGCTGCGAGCGGGTCGGGCGCCAGCGTCGTGTCGGTGACCCGACGCCCGGCCAGCACACCCAGCGGGTCGTGGGCGATCAGGTGCGGCGGCTCGCCGTACCACCACGTGACGACGGGTGCGTCGGGGGCGAGCAGCGGAAGGACGACGGACTCGGCGTGCAGTGCGAGCCGGCCGTACATCCGCAGGACCGCGGCCTCGCCGGGTCCCAGCCGCCCGCCGATGAGCACCTCGGCATCCAGTCGCGACTCGGGCGCCTCGGGACGACGGCGTACGACGATGAGCAGCCGGCACGGGTGCTCGGCGGCGGCCCGGGTCGCGGCAGCCTCAGCCTCCGCGACCTGCGCTTCGGCGACCACCACGACCAGGGTGAGCGCGAGACCGCTGGCCACGGCGCCGTGCGCCCGGCGCTCGGCCCCGAGCGCCTTGACGACCTCGGTGCCCGTGGTGTCCCACAGCGTCGTCACGCACCCACCCCCACCCTGCGCTGATCATGGAGTGGTGGCACGCGTTCCACGCTCACGAGGCGTGTCACGACTCCATGATCGGCGGGAAAAGGGCTCATGGGCGTCTCCAGGTGCGTCCGTCGCGGGCAAGCATCTCGTCGGCGGCCAGCGGCCCCCACTCGCCGGCGCGGTAGAGGTGGGGCGCCTCGTCCTGGGCGGCCCAGTGCTGCTCGATCGGGTCGATGACCCGCCAGCTCTGCTCGACCTCGTCGTTGGTCGGGAACAGCGACGCATCGCCGATCAGCACGTCGAGCAGCAGCCGCTCGTACGCCTCGGGCGAGGCCTCGGTGAACGCCTCGCCGTACTGGAAGTCCATCGAGACGTCGCGGACCTCCATCGTGGTGCCGGGCACCTTGGAGCCGAAGCGCAGCGTGACGCCCTCGTCGGGCTGGACCCGGACGACGAGCTGGTTGGCGCCGAGCTCCTCGGTGTCGGTCTTGGCGAACGGCAGGATCGGCGCCTTGTGGAACAGCACCGCGATCTCGGTGACCCGCCGGGGCAGGCGCTTGCCGGTGCGCAGGTAGAACGGCACGCCGGCCCAGCGGCGCGTCTCGACCTCCAGGCGGACCGCGGCGTACGTCTCGGTGCGGCTGGCCGGGTCCACGCCCTCTTCACCCCGGTAGCCGACGACGCGCTGGCCGGCGAGCCAGCCGCGGTCGTACTGGCCGCGCACGGCGTAGCGCGCCAGGTCGGTCGGTGGGGTGAGTGCGCCCAGGACCTTGCGCTTCTCCGTGCGCAGGCTCTCCGCGTCGAAGCCGACCGGTTCCTCCATCGCGGTCAGCGCGAGCAGCTGCAGCAGGTGGTTCTGGAGGACGTCGCGAGCCGCGCCGGTCTCCTCGTAGAAGCCGGCGCGGCTGCCGATGCCGACGTCCTCGGCCATCGTGATCTGGACCGAGTCGACGAAGTGGCTGTTCCAGATCGGCTCGAACAACGTGTTGGCAAAGCGCAGCGCCAGCAGGTTCTGGACCGTCTCCTTGCCCAGGTAGTGGTCGATGCGGAAGACGTCCTGGGCGGTGAAGACGTCGTCGACGAGCTCGTTGAGCTCCCGCGAGCTGGCGAGGTCGTGACCGAACGGCTTCTCCACCACGACCCGGCGCCAGGCCTGGCTCTCGTGGTTGTCGGCCATGCCGGTGCGGGCCATCTGCTTGAGCACGACGGGGAAGGCGGTCGGCGGGATCGACAGGTAGAAGGCCGCGTTGCCCTGCGTGCCGTGGCTGGCGTCGAGGTCCTTGAGGGTCTGCGCCAGCCGGTCGAAGGCCGCGTCGTCGCCGAAGGAGCCCGGCAGGAACTTGATGGCGTCGGCCAGCCGGCGCCAGGTCGACTCGCGCCACTCGGTGCGAGCGCCGGACTGCGCGGCCTTGCGGGCGACAGCCTCGAAGTCGCCGTCGCCCCAGTCCCGGCGGGCGAAGCCGAGCAGGACGAAGCCCGGCGGCAGCAGGCCTCGATTGGCCAGGTCGTAGACGGCCGGGATCAGCTTCTTGCGGGCCAGGTCGCCCGTGACCCCGAAGACCACCAGCGCGCAGGGGTCCGGCACGCGTGGGAGCCGGCGCTCGCCGGCGCTGCGCAGCGGATTTGACGGCGCCGTCATGCCTGGGCCACCCGCAGGAGGGTGGCCAGACCCTCGGACCGGTCGACCAGGTGCAGATGCAGCACCGGTCGGTCGCGCTGGTCCAGGGCCCGCAGGTCGCCGACCGCCTGGGCGGTTTGCAGCTCGCCGAAGGTGAAGGGTCGACCCGGGATCTCGAGGTCCTGGTCGACGGCTCCGGTGATCTGCAAGAACGCCCCGACCTGCGGGCCGCCCTTGTGGAACTGCCCGGTGGAGTGCAGGAAGCGGGGCGCCCAGCCGAAGGAGACGGGGTGGGCCAGGCGACGGGCCAACGCTGCCCGCAGGTTATGGGCACCCGCCTGCGCGTGCCGGTCGAGATAGGCCATCACCGCGAGGTAGCCGCGGTCGGGTACGGCGTGCAGCAGAGCGGCGAGCGCGCCCTGGAGGTCCTCGACGCCGGAGAGCAGGTCACCGGTGGCGCGGACCTCGACGCCGCCCTCGACGAGCACCGGGGCCACCGGGGCCGCCGGGTCGCCGTTGAGGATCGCGTCGGTGTTGTCCTTGCTCTCCTGGACGTTCGGCTGGTCGAAGGGGTTGATCTTCAGCGCCCACCCGGCGACGGCCGTGGCGTACTCCCAGCCCAGGAACTGCGCGCCGAGCGGGCCGTCGACGCTGGTGTGCGGCGCCTCGGAGCTGCCGCCGCCGACGAGCACGAGATGGGTGTCGGACGACGGCTCGGTACCGGGGGCGTCAGGGCCCTCCACCACAACCGGCAGCAGGCCCTTGCCGAGCTTGCCGGTGGACTCGGCGACCAGCTGCTCGGCCCAGTCACCGAAGCCACCCCGCTCGGCCACCAGGACGAGCTTGTCGTGGCCGGCGCCGGCGCCGCCGCCGATCAGCGCGCCCAGCACCAGGGCGGGAGAGTCTGGCTGCGACAGCGAGGGCTCCAGCGCCGCCGCCTCGTCCAGCAGGCCGGCGACGTCGACTCCGGCCAGGCCGGCCGGCACCAGCCCGAAGGCGGTCAGGGCGCTGTAGCGGCCGCCGACGTCGGGATCGGCCAGGAACACCGCCCGGCTGCCTTCGGAGCGGGCCGCCTGCTCGAACGGCGAGCCGGGGTCGGTGACCACCACGACGCGGCGTGACGGGTCGACGCCCGCAGCCTCGAAGGCGGCCCGGGCGGCCCGGCGGTGGCTGTCGGTCTCCAGTGTGCCGCCGGACTTGCTCGACACCACCACCACGGTGCGCTCGAGCTCCACGAACGCCGCCCGCACCTGGCCGGGGTCGGTGGTGTCGACGACGACTAGTGGGACCCCGGCGGTTGCGCAGATGACCTCGGGTGCCAGCGACGAGCCGCCCATGCCGCAGAGCACCACCCGGTCGACGCCCTCGTCGGCGAGCTCGTCGCGCAGCGCCAGGATCTCGGGCAGCAGCGTCCGGCCGGTCGTGACGGCGTCGAGCCACCCCAGGCGTACGGCCGCCTCAGCGGATGCTTCCGGACCCCACAGGGTGGCGTCGCGACCTACCAGGGCGGCGGGCAGGTCGCCGGCGCCGTCGAGCACGGTCTGGGCGGCGGCCACCAGTGGCCCGGCGGAGGTCTCGACGCGCAGGCCGCCGGCGGAGGCCGACAGCCCGCTCACGCCGAGGCCTCCGGGGAGGCCGCTGCGGGTCCGTCGCCGGCTGGGGAGGCTGCGCCGTCGGGGTGGATGTCGGCGCCGGCCTTCTCCAGCTGGTCGGTCACGGAGGCGATCAGGTCGTTCCACGACGCCTCGAACTTCGACACGCCCTCGTCCTCGAGCTGCCCGACGACCTCGTCGTAGGAGATGCCGGCCGCGTCCAGGTCGGTGAGGACCTGCTGCGCTGCGGCGTACGCACTGGTGATGGTGTCGCCGCGCACGGTGCCGTGGTCGCGAACCGCGTCCATGGTCGCCTCGGGCATCGTGTTGACGGTGCCGGGGGCGACGAGCTCCACGACGTACTGCGTGTCGTCGTAGGCCTTGTCCTTGACGCCGGTCGAGGCCCACAGCGGACGCTGGGGCTTGGCGCCGGCGGACTCCAGCGCGCTCCAGCGCTGGCTGGAGAACGCCTTCTCGTAGTGCTGGTAAGCCAGCCGGGCGTTCGCGATCGCGGCCTGACCTCGCAGCGGGGAGTCCTCGGGCAGCCGACCGTCGATCTCGCTGTCGACCCGGCTCACGAAGAACGACGCAACCGAGCCCATGCTGGCCAGGTCGTGGCCGTTGGCCTTGGCCTGCTCCATCCCGGCCAGGAACGCGTCCATCACCGCGTCGTAGCGCTCGAGGCTGAAGATGAGGGTGACGTTGACACTGATGCCTTCGGCCAGCGACTTGGTGATGGCGGGAAGCCCCGCGACGGTGGCCGGGATCTTGATGAACAGGTTCGGCCGGTCGACCAGCCACCACAGCGCCTTGGCCTCCGCCACGGTCCGGTCGCTGTCGTGGGCGATGCGCGGGTCGACCTCGATCGAGACGCGCCCGTCCACGGTGTCGCTGGCGTCGTACACCTCGCGCAGCACGTCGCAGGCCCAGCGCACGTCGTACGTCTGGAGCGACCGCGCGGCTTCGCCGATGTCGGTGCCGCGCAGCGCCAGGTCACGGACCTGGCTGTCGTAGGCAGCGCCGTCCGACATCGCCTTCTGGAAGATCGCCGGGTTGGTGGTCACGCCCACGCCCGAGCGGGTCTTGATCAGCTCGGCGAGGTTGCCGGTGCGCAGCCGCTCGCGGGACAGGTCGTCCAGCCAGACGGCCACCCCGGTGGCGGACAGGTCGGCGAGGGGATCGCTCATCAGTGCCTCAGTCTCAGGTAGAGGGTCGGTCTTTCAGGTCCCCGTGGTCGAGCCACGGGTCTTGCCCAGCTTGGAGAGCGAGCTGCGGGCGGCCGCGACCACACGCTCCGGGGTGAACCCGAACTGCTCGTAGAGCACGCCGTACGGCGCGCTGGCCCCGTAGTGCTCGATCGACACCGTCTCGCCGGCGTCTCCCAACCACTCGTGCCAGCCCTGGGCGACGCCCGCTTCGACGGACACCCGGGCCTTGACGTCGGGGAGCAGCACCGTGCGCCGGTAGGCCTCGTCCTGCTCGCGGAACCACTCCAGGCACGGCGCCGAGACGACCCGGGTGTGGATGCCCTCGGCCTCCAGCAGGTCCTGGGCGGCGACCGCGATCTCCACCTCGGAGCCGGTCGCCACGAGGATCACCTCGGGGGTCCCGTGGCTGCAGTCGCGCAGCACGTAGGCGCCCTTGGCGACCCCGTCCGCGCTGGCGAACTCGGTCCGGTCGAAGACCGTGAGGTCCTGCCGGGACAGGGCGAGCCCGCACGGGCCGGCTTGCGGCGTGGAGCCACGCTCCAGGATCGTCTTCCACGCCACGGCGGTCTCGTTGGCGTCGGCCGGCCGGACCATCGACAGGCCCGGGATCGCCCGCAGCGCCGCCAGCTGCTCGATCGGCTGGTGGGTCGGACCGTCCTCGCCGAGGCCGATCGAGTCGTGCGTCCAGACGTAGGTCGTCGGCAGCTGCATGAG
>JBBPYI010000074.1:0-14039 GCA_038200075.1 Mycobacteriales bacterium | reverse complement strand
TTGTGGCTCGAGCAGTTCCTTGCGACCTACCCGGGCGCCGTGCTCGCCGTCACCCACGACCGCTACTTCCTCGATCACGTCGCGGAATGGATCTGCGAGGTCGACCGCGGCAAGCTGATCCCTTACGAGGGCAACTACTCCACCTACCGGGAGAAGAAGCAGGAGCGACTGGCGGTCCAGGGCAAGAAGGACGCCAAGCTCTCCAAGCGGCTCAAGGACGAGCTGGAGTGGGTCCGCTCCAACGCCAAGGGCCGCCAGACCAAGAGCAAGAGCCGGCTGGCCCGCTACGAGGAGATGGCTGCCGAGGCCGAGAAGACCCGCAAGCTGGACTTCGAGGAGATCCAGATCCCGGCCGGCCCGCGCCTCGGCAGTGTCGTGATCGAAGCCAAGAACCTGGTCAAGGGCTTCGGTGACCGGGTGCTCATCAAGGACCTGAGCTTCGACCTGCCGCGCGGCGGCATCGTCGGCATCATCGGCCCGAACGGCGTCGGCAAGACGACCCTGTTCAAGACCATCGTGGGCATGGAGAGCGCCGACGACGGCGAGGTCCGGGTCGGCGAGACCGTCAAGCTGTCCTACGTCGACCAGAACCGCGGCGGCATCGACCCGGAGAAGTCCGTCTGGGAGATCGTCTCGGAGGGCCTGGACTACATCCAGGTCGGGGCGCAGGAGATGCCCAGCCGCGCCTACATCGGAGCCTTCGGCTTCAAGGGCCCGGACCAGCAGAAGAAGTCGGGGATCCTGTCCGGCGGGGAGCGCAACCGGCTCAACCTGGCGCTGACCCTGAAGGAGGGCGGCAACGTCCTGCTGCTCGACGAGCCGACCAACGACCTCGACGTCGAGACCCTCGGCTCGCTGGAGAACGCACTGCTGGAGTTCCCCGGCTGCGCCGTGGTCATCAGCCACGACCGGTGGTTCCTGGACCGGGTCGCCACCCACATCCTGGCGTGGGAGGGGACCGATGAGGACCCGGGCGCGTGGTACTGGTTCGAGGGCAACTTCGAGTCCTATGAGAAGAACAAGATCGAGCGCATGGGCCAGGACGCCGCCCGCCCGCACCGCGTGACCTACCGCAAGCTCACCCGCGACTGAGCAGCGTCGAGCAGCGCGCACAGGCCGGTCCCCGAGGGGCCGGCCTGTGCCTCGTCGTGGTCGTGCTCGCCAGTCTGGTCGTGCTGTTCGCCCCCAGTGACGGCGGGGCCGCGCCGTTCCCCGGCGTCGACAAGGTCGTGCACGTCTCGCTGTTCGCCGCGCTGGCGTTCACCACCCGCTGGCGCTTCGGCCCGCTCCTGGCCGGGCTGCTGGCGGTCGGGGCGTACGCCGTGGTCAGCGAGATCGTCCAGGCCGTCGCGCTCCCGAAGCGCAGCGGCGACCCGGTCGACGTGCTGGCCGACCTCGTCGGCGTCACGGTCGGTTGGCTGCTGGCCCGCCGCCTGCGCCCCTGACGTTGCGTCCTGCGGCGCCGCGCTCAGGGCGCTCCGCTGAGCAGGACGCAAGGGGTGCTCAGCGCAGAAGCGAGTCGTCCTGGGGTGGGTGGTTCACCAGCGAGTGGGCGGCGCGCTCCAGGTGGTCCCAGATCGCCGCGCGGGCCTGGTCCGGCACGTCGAGCCGGGTGACGGCGGCCAGCATGAGCGCGAGCCAGGCGTCGCGCTCGCGCTCGCCGACCTGCCAGGCGACGTGGCGCATCCGGAGCCGGGGGTGCCCGCGCTGCTCGGAGTAGGTGCCGGGACCGCCCCAGTACTGGATGAGGAACAGCCGCAGCCGCTCCTCGGCGGGACCCAGATCCTCGGGGTAGAGCGGCCGCAGCACCGGATCGCCAGCGACACCGCGGTAGAAGTCGCCGACGAGTTGGGTGAAGACCGGCTCTCCGCCGACCAGGTCGTACAACGTCGTCACGCCCGCAAGGTTAGGGGGCGCAGCCTAGGAGGCGCTGCGTCCCGTGCCGAGGGCCGCCGCCCTGCGGTCGGAGGCCAGCCGCTGCGCCGCGCCCGCGATGTTGGCCAGCATGCCGCCGAAGACCACGCCGTGGAACGGCGCGACCGACCACCAGTAGGCGTGTCCGGCCAGTCCGCGTGGGTGGAACAGCGCCCGTTGGACGAACAGGGTGCGGCCCTGGTCGTCGGTCTCGACCCCGAGCTCGAGCCAGGCGGCGCCCGGAACCTTCATCTCCGCCCGGAGCCGGAGCAGCTTGCGGTCGACGATCTCCTCGACCCGCCACCAGTCCAGTGACTCTCCGACGTAGAGCTGGTCGGGGTCGCGGCGGCCGCGGTTGAGGCCGACCCCGCCGACCAGCCGGTCGAGCTGACCGCGGACCGCCCAGGCCAGCGGGAAGGAGTACCAGCCGTGGTCCCCGCCGATGCCCTCGATGACCTTCCACAGGTCGGTCGGGTCGGCGTCGACCAGCCGCTCGCGCCGGTCCTCGTAGAGCGAGCCGCCCGCCCAGTCGGGGTCGCTGGGCAGCGGGTCCGAGGGGGCGCCGGGCCAGGTGGCGTTGGACCACCGGGTCTCGACCGCCGCCTCCTTGATGCGCAGCAGCGCCAGGCGTACGGAGTCCTCGAAGCCCAGCAGACCCTCGGTGGGGTCCGGGACGTAGTCCTTGATGTCGCTCTCGGAGCAGACGACCTCGTTGACGAGCGAGCGCACCAGCGGCTTGGCCAGCGCGGCCGGTACAGGAGTGACGACGTTGACCCAGTGGCCAGACAGCCGGGGGGTGAGCAGGGGCACGGGGATGATGAGGCGCTTGCGCAGACCGGCGACCCGGGCGTAGCGGGTCATCATCTCCAGATAGGTCAGCACCTCGGGGCCACCGATGTCGAAGCGCCGGGAGACCTGGGGCGGCAGGGTGGCCGCGCCCACCAGGTAGCGCAGCACGTCCCGGACCGCGATGGGCTGGATGCGGCTGTTCACCCACTTCGGCGTGATCATCGCCGGCAGCCGCTCGGTGAGGTAGCGCAGCATCTCGAACGACGCCGATCCGCTGCCGATGATGACCGCTGCCTGCAGCACCGCCGTGGGTACGCCGCTGTCGAGCAGCAGCTCACCGACCTCGGCGCGGGAGGCCAGGTGGGGGGAGAGCTCCTCGTGCTCAGCGATCAACCCGCCCAGGTAGACGATCCGGCCTACCCCTGCCGTCCGAGCGGCCAGGCCGAAGGCTGCGGCGGCGCGCCGGTCGGTCTCCTCGAACTCGGCGCCTTCGCCGATGGAGTGGATCAGGTAGTAGGCGACGTCGACCCCCGCCAGGGCGGCGTCAAGGCCGGTGCCGCCCAGCGCGTCGCCCTCGACGACCTCGACCTGGTCGGCCCACGGGACATCGCGCAGCCGGCTCACCGAGCGGGTCATCGCCCGCACCTGATGCCCCTCGGCGAGCAGGCGGGGGACCAGGCGGCCGCCGATGTAGCCGGTGGCGCCGGTGACGAGCACGGTGAGGGTCACACGTCAGTGTGCGGCGCGACCGGCGGGTCCGCCTCTTCGGCGGGCACGACCACGGGTGCGCCGGCCGGGTCGGTGCGCAGCCACAACGAGCGCTGCGGGAAGGGGA
The DNA here is from genome assembly GCA_038200075.1 of Mycobacteriales bacterium. Taxonomy (GTDB): domain Bacteria; phylum Actinomycetota; class Actinomycetes; order Mycobacteriales; family SCTD01; genus SCTD01. The sequence continues at coordinate 10,501 of JBBPYI010000074.1, read as the reverse complement.
TCTCGATGCCAGCCTCGGCGAAGGCCGACTTGATCCGGCGACGCAGCTCGCGGGCGACCTTCCACTGCTCCAGCGGAGCGGTCTTGACGACCAGGCGGATGGCGATGCCGTCGATGCCGAGGTCCTCCACCCCCCACACCTCGGGCTCCTCCAGCACCAGCAGTCCGAACACGGAGTCCTTCCAGACGCTGTCGGCGACCCGTTTGATCGTGGACGCCGCGAGGTCGGTGTCGGTCTCGTAGGCCACCGAGATGTCCAGCAGCGCCCGGGACCAGCCCTGGCTCATGTTGCCGATGCGGGTGATCTCGCCGTTGCGGATGTGCCAGACGGTGCCGTCGACGCTGCGCAGCCGGGTGACGCGCAGTCCGACGGCCTCCACGATGCCGTTGGCCTCACCGGCGTCGATGGCGTCGCCGACGCCGTACTGGTCCTCCAAGATCATGAACATCCCGTTGAGGAAGTCCTTGACCAGGTTCTGCGCACCGAAGCCCAGGGCCACGCCGACGATCCCGGCACTGGCGATGATCGGCGCGAGGTCGAAGTCCAGCTCGGACAGCACCATCGTCGTCGCCACGCCGAAGACCGCGATCGAGGTGACGCTGCGCAGCACCGACCCGATCGTCTTGGTGCGCTGCTTGCGGCGCTCGGTCAGCAGCGGGGCGCTGTCGACCACGGTGCCGTTCCCCCGACCCCGAAGCGGGCGCAGGGCGACCGGGACGGTGCCGGTCACGGCCTCCTCGATGACCCGGCCGATGGCCCGGGTCACCACCAGGCGCACCACGACGGCCAGGACGACGATCAGGGCGATGTGCCAGGCGGTAGCGACGGCGGGGGAGTTGCGGTTGAGGAAGTCCAGGACGGCGTCCATCTACAGCTCCAGTCCGGTGTGGGTGGCCAGGAAGGCCAGCGTGTCGACGGTCAAGCCGACGGTGCGGCTCATCGACCGGGCGCCGTGTCCGACGTCGGACTCCGACCTCAGCAGGACCGGGGTGGTCCCCGTCGTGGCGTGCTGGAGCGCCGCGCAGAGCTTGCGGGCGTGCAGGGGGTCGACCCGGCTGTCACCGCCGAAGACCTCAAAAAGCACTGCGGGATAGGAGGTCTCCCGCACGTGGTGATAAGGCGAGTACGCCAGCAGCCAGCTGAGCTCGGTGGGGTCGGCGGCCGTGCCGTACTCGTCGTTCCAGGTCCGGCCCAGACCGAAATTCTCGTAGCGCACCATGTCGAGCAGGGGGGCACTGCAGACCACTGCGGCGTACGCCTGGGGTCGCTGCGTCAGTGCCGCCCCGACCAGCAGGCCGCCGTTGCTGCCGCCGTAGATGCCCAGCTGCGACGTGGTGGTCCACCCCTGTGCCACCAATGCGTCAGCCACTGAGCTGAAGTCGTTGAAGACGTTCTGCTTGTGCTCGCGCATCCCGGCGCGGTGCCAGGCCTCGCCCTCCTCGCTGCCGCCGCGCAGGTTGGCCACGACCCACACGCCGCCCGCCTCGACCCACGCCAGCGCGGTCGCCGACCAGCCGGGGGTCAGCGAGACGCCGAAACCGCCATATCCGTACAGCACGGTGGGCCGGGGCCGGTCCGCAAGACCGGCCGGCGAGAGGACCTGGGCGCGCACCGTGGTGCCGTCGCCCGAGACGACCTCGAGCACGGTGGCCGCGACCGGTGCGAGCGACACCCGGCCGGGGGAGTCCTGCCAGAGCGTGACCTTGCCGGTCGCGGCGTCGAGGTGCCGCACCTGGGGCGGGGTCGTGGCATCGGTCCAGCCGAACCACACCTGGCTGCCTCCAGTCGGCAGGCTCGACAGGCCGCTGCAGGACCCTGGACCAGGAACGGCCACCGGCTCAGCGAGATCACCACGAAAGAGGGTGATCTCGGACAGCGCGTGCCGGTTGTGCAGTGCGACGACGACGCCGTCGTCGAGCAGTGCCACGTCCTCCAGCACCGCCTCCGGATCCTCGGCCAGCACGGTCGTCCAGTCGGTCGGCGACATCGGGTCGGCCACGCACAGGCGGCCGCGGGGGGCGTCGCGGTCGGTGAGCAGCCACAGGCGGCCGTCGTGGGAGACCCAGGCGGAGCAACGGGCGTCGACGTCGACCTGGACCGCGGCGGGCGCTGTGCCGTCGGACAGGTCGAACAGCCAGACGTCGTCACGGGGGGCCGTCCCCGCGCTGGCGCTGACGACGAGCCAGCGACCGTCGGCCGAGACCGAGCCGCCGTAGTAGTTGGTCGGATCAAGCCCCTCTCCCCAGACCAGGACGTCGTCGTCGGTGGGGGTCCCGACCCGGTGACGCCAGACCCGGCGGTGGAACTGCTCCTCGCCGGGCGGCACCTGGTCGGCCGGTAGGCGACGGACGTAGAACAGCTCCTCGCCGCCGGGCAGCCACGCCACGGGGGAGTAGCGGCACCGGTCGACCGGTCCGTCGAGCACCGCGCCGCTCTCGACGTCCAGGACTCTGAGCAACGACTCCTCGTCACCGCCGACCGAGAGCTGGTAGGCCAGCCGGCTGCCCTCCTTGGAGGGGGCCCAGGCATCCAGCGTCGTCGCCCCCGTGGGGTCCAGCGCCATCGGGTCCAGCAGCAGCCGCTCGTCGCCGCCGGGGCCGCAGGTCCATACCGCGCCGTGCTCCTGGCCGGGCTCTCGGCGCAGCCAGAACGCCCGGCCGGCGCGCCAGGCGGGAGCGCTGATCAGCCCCGTCGCCAGCAGCTCGCCGAGTCGGGAGGCCAGCCGATCCCGGCCGGGCAGCCCATCGAGGTGCGTGCGGACGAGCAGGTCCTGCGCCGCCGACCAGGCGGCCGTCTCAGGCGAGTCGGCGTCCTCCAACCAGCGGTAGGGATCGGCGACAGGGTGGCCGTGCAGCTGCTCGACGAGGTCCAGGCGGGGGGCAGAGGGGTAGTCGGGGCGGGCCATGGCTTCCACACTAGGGAGAGCCGCTGGCTACCCCCAGCATCGTCAGCGCACAGACCGCGCCGCCGGTCCAGGCGGCTGTCCTGAGCCAGTTCGTCCTGACCAGCCGGCGAGCCAGGGGGTCGTCGTACCCCCTGGCCAGCCGGCCGTGCAGCGGCACGGACCACACCGCCGTGACCGCGACGGTGGCAGCGGCGAGCACCCCGGCGGCGACCAGCAGCAGCACCGGGACCCCGTCGGGTCGGCGCACCAGCAGGGCCGCCAGGGTCAGGCCCTGCACCGCCCAGGGCAGCGTCACCACGGTCGCCATGGCGCGGGTGTGGTGAGCGTGCGCGGCGGGCCAGGCTGGGGTCGGACCGCAGACCCGCAAGCCCGGGTAGACCACCACCTGCACGACCCAGATCAACCCGGCCAGGGCGGTGGTGACCACGGCATGCGCCCACAGCAGCGCGGTGTCGAGGTCCACCGGGTGATCCTGCGCCACGACAAGGGCGTGGCGCATCCCGGCCTCGTCGGTCAGACTCACCGTGAGGAGGGTCGATGGCGAGCTCGGATGGCGCAGCTCTGGTGCTCAACGCGTCCTACGAACCGCTCTGCGTGGTGTCCGCCCGCCGTGCGGCGGTGCTGGTGCTGACCGCCAAGGCCGTCCCGGTCGCGGACGGCGACGGCGTCCTGCACAGCGAACGGCGGTCCATGCCGGTGCCGTCGGTCGTGCGCCTGTCCCGCTTCGTCAAGGTGCCCTACCGGGCGACGGTGCCACTGACGCGCAAGGCGGTGTTCGCCCGGGACGGCGGCCGCTGCGTCTACTGCGACGCACCGGCGACCAGCCTGGACCACGTCATCCCCAAGAGCAGGGGAGGCCCGCACACCTGGGACAACGTCGTGTCGGCCTGCGGGCGGTGCAACCACGTCAAGGCCGACCGGGGGATCGCCGAGCTGGGCTGGCGCCTGAAACGCGCGCCGGTCGTCCCGGTCGGCGCGGCCTGGCGGGTCATCGGCGCCCGACGGGTCGACCCCCGGTGGCGTCCCTATCTCGACGGTGGGCCCGAGGAGCAGGACGCGGCCTGGGAAGAGCCGGCCTGAGCGGCGGCGGGCGTACGGTCCGGCCATGACGCAGCTGCACGACCTCACCGCGCTCGAGCAGGCGGCAGCGGTCCGCTCCGGCCAGACGTGCTCGCTGGAGCTGGTCGAGCACTACGCAGAGCGCATCGGACGCTACGACGCCGTTGTCGGGGCGTTCGTGACCCTGACCCTGGACGCGGCTCGCGAGCAGGCCGCCCGGGCCGATGGCGCCGTCGCCGAGGGGCAGCGGCTGCCCACGCTGCACGGCGTGCCGATCGGCATCAAGGACCTCAACGCCGTTCGCGGCACACCGATGTCGCTGGGCTCGCGGGTCTTCGCCGACCTGGTGCCGGCCTACGACGACACCGTGGTTGAGCGGCTTCGAGCGGCCGGGACCATCAGCCTGGGCAAGACGAGCACCCCCGAGCTCGGTCTGCCCTGCTACACCGAGCCCGACGTCGCCCCGCCGGCCCGTACGCCGTACGACCTGAGTCGTTCGGCCGGTGGCTCGAGCGGTGGTGCGGGCACGGCCGTGGCCAGCGGGCTGCTGCCGTTCGCACAGGGCAGCGACGGCGGCGGGTCGATCCGCATCCCGGCCAGCGTCAACGGTCTCGTGGGGCTCAAGCCGGCGCGCGGCCGGATCAGCGCCGGTCCGGTCATCGGCGACGTCACCGGGCTCGGCGTCAACGGCCCGCTGACCCGCACCGTCCGTGACGCAGCCGCGTTGCTCGACGCGATGGCCGGTCCGGCCCCCGGCGACCCGCACTGGGCGGCGCCGCACAGCGCGACCTACCTGTCCGAGTGCGAGCGCCCTCCCGGCCGGCTGCGGATCGGTCGCTACCGGGACACCCCGCTCGCGACCGAGGGCGTGCACCCCGACGTCGTCGCGGCGTACGAGCAGGCAAGCGCGCTGCTGGCCGGCCTCGGCCACGACGTCGCGGACGTGGAGTGCCCCTTCGCGGCGACCCTGTTGCCGGCCTTCGAGACGGTCTGGGCGGTCAGCGCCGCGGGCGCTCCTGTCGACCCTGCCCGCGAGGGTGAGCTGCGACCGCTGACGCAGTGGCTGCGGGAGAAAGGCCGCTCGACAAGCGGTCCCGAGTTCGTGGCGGCGATGGCCTCCTTGCAGCTGGCCAGCCGGCGTGCGGTCGCGGCGACCGCTGGCTACGACGTGGTGCTGACGCCGACGCTGGCCCAGCTGCCCGCCCCGGTCGGATGGTTCCAGCAGGCAGGCGACCCGCGAGCCGAGTTCGACCGGATGGTCGGCTGGACGCCCTTCACCGCCGTCTACAACACCACCGGGCAGCCGGCGATCAGCCTGCCGCTGCACCAGACGGCCGCCGGGCTGCCGGTCGGGATCATGCTGGTCGGCCGGCCGGCGGACGAGGTCACGCTGCTGCGGCTGGCAGCGCAGCTCGAGGCGGCGGCGCCGTGGTGCGACCGGCGTCCGCCGCTGTGGACGCAGGCCACATGACGCGGCTGCGCGGCGTACACCCTGGGGAAGCCGAGCTCGTGGCGCGGTGGCACGCTGAACCGGCCTCGCCATTCGAGGATTGGAGTGGCGCCCCGGCGCCGGGGACCGAGCACGCAGCCCGGTTGCCACCGCCGGCGGGGGGTGGCGAGCTGCTGGTTACCGACGCCGCCGACGCCCCCCTCGGGACGGTGTCCTGGCGGCCGGTGGCGTACGGCCCCTCGCCCGGGTCGCAGGCCTTCGACATCGGCATCTCGCTACGACCGCAGGCCCGGGGCCAGGGTCACGGATCCCGGGCCCAGCGGCTGCTGGCCGACTACCTGTTCGCGACCACACCGGTGCACCGCGTGCAGGCCAGCACCGACGTCGAGAACGTCGCCGAGCAGGCAGCGCTGGTACGCGCCGGCTTCTCCGTCGAGGGGGTCCTGCGCGCGGCTCAGTGGCGAGGCGGTGGCTTCCACGACCTGGCGATGTACGCCCGACTGCGCGTGGATGCGTGAGATCCACAGGCCGGGGCACGAGGACGCGATGAGCACCGAGAACTCCACAGCGCCGAGTCCCGCGCTGGCCGCGCTGGCCGGCGAGTACGGCGTCGCCTGCTCCTACATCGACTACGCAGAGCAGCCGACGCATGTCTCGGCTGCCTCAGTGCTGGCCGCTCTTGCGGCGCTCGGCGTCGACGGCAGCGACCCGGTGACGGCGCTGGCCGCAGCGCAGGACGCCCCCTGGCGGCGGTTGCTGCCGCCGTCGGTCGTCGTGAGCGGGGCGGCCAGCGTGCTGCTGCACGTCGACGCCGGGCAGCACCCCCGACTGACCGCGCACCTCGAGGACGGCACGACCCGTGACCTGCCGGTCGACCCTGCGCCCCTGGACGAGCGCGACGGCCGGATCCGGCTCCGGGCCCAGCTCGCGGACCTCCCGCTGGGCTGGCACCGGCTCACCGCCGAGGCCGGTGGCGACACGGCCTCGTGCGTGCTGACCGTTGCTCCCGAGCGCCTCGAGCTCCCGGCGGGCCTGGACCGCGCCTGGGGGTGGATGGTGCAGCTCTACAGCCTGCGCAGCGAGAGCTCCTGGGGCAGCGGCGACTACGCCGACCTCAGGACACAGCTGGAGCGCTCCGCAGCCGATGGCGCCGGTCTGGTGCTGCTGAACCCGTTGCACGCCGAGACGCCGGTGCTGCCGATCAACCCCTCGCCGTACTCCCCGTCCTCCCGCCGCTTCCGGGCCGCCGTCTACCTGCACCCCGAGGACGTTCCGGAGTACACCGCGGCGACCGGCGACGTGCGGGCCGCCGTGGACGCCTTGCGGCCGCCGGCGGACCCGGAGCGGATCGATCGGGACCCGGTCTGGGCCGCGAAGCTGGCTGCGCTGGAGCTGCTCTGGCCCGCGCACCGGCAGCCCGCACTCGCCGAGTGGCGCGAGCAGCATGGCCGACCGCTCGAAGAGTTCGCGGTCTTCTGCGCCCTGGCCGAGGTGCACGGCATGCCGTGGCAGAGCTGGCCGCAGGAGCTGCAGCGGCCCGACAGCCCGGCTGTGGCGCGGGCGCTGGTCGAGCACGCGGACCGCGTCGCCTTCTGGTCGTGGGTGCAGCTGCTCGTCGACGAGCAGCTCGCCGGACTCGGCCGGGAGCTCGTCGTGGGCGTCGTCCACGACCTGGCCGTCGGGGTCGACGCGGGCGGCGCCGACGCCTGGGCGCTGCAGGACGCGCTTGCGCTCACCACGACCGTCGGTGCGCCGCCGGACCTGTTCAACCAGCAGGGTCAGGACTGGGGACTGCCGCCCTGGCGCCCGGACCGCCTCGCCGAGCTCGGCTACCTGCCGCTCCGCGACGTCGTACGAGGGACGCTGCGCCATGCCGGGGGACTGCGCATCGACCACGTCATGGGGTTGTTCCGCCTGTGGTGGGTCCCGGCCGGCGGCACTGCCGCGGAGGGCACCTTCGTGTCCTACGACGCTGAGGCGATGCTCGGCGTGATCGCCCTGGAAGCCCATCGGGCCGGAGCCGTCGTCGTCGGTGAGGACCTCGGCACGGTCGAGGACCGGGTCCGCACCTCGCTCGACGACGCCGGCGTGCTGGGCAGCGCGGTGCTGTGGTTCGAGCAGGAGGACGACCAGCCCCTGCCGCCCGAGCAGTGGCGTGCGCAGACGCTTGCGACCATCACCACGCACGACCTGCCCACCGCTGCGGGCTTCTTGTCACAAGAGCACGTGCGCGTACGCGATGAGCTCGGTCAGCTCGGCGTCCCGGTGGAGCAGGAGGCGGCCCGCGCCACGGCGGAGCGCGAGGCGCTGCTCGCTCTGCTGGAGTCCACCGGCCTGCTCGATCGGTGCGACGGCGACGTCGTGCTCGCGATGCACGCCGTGCTCGCCGAGGCGCCCAGCCGGCTGGTGCTGGCGGCCTACGGCGACGCCGTGGGGGACCTTCGCCAGCCCAATCTGCCCGGCACGGTGGACCAGTACCCCAACTGGCGCCTGCCGGTCGCCGACGGCCAGGGCCGACCGCTGGGACTGGAGGAGCTGCTCGACCACCCGGGTGTGCGCAGGCTCACCGCGCTGCTCAACAAGGGTGTCGGCGGGTCCCCGACCATCGTCCGATAGCGTTCCTGACGTGAACGACTCTTCTGTGCTGCGCCGACTGCGCATCCTCGCCGTCCTGGCGGTGACGACGGGCATCCTCGCGGGCTGTGGCAGCGAGGGGCGCTCCGATGCCCTGGGCTACCGCGCGGGCACCGCGCCCGAGACCGGGGGCCTCGGGGCCCTCGAGGCGATCGGGCTGTTCGTCGTCGTGCCCGCGACGCTGCTGCTCACCATCGCCGCGCTCGTCTGGCTGCCCGGCATGGTCCGCGGCAACCGCTACCGCCCCTCGAAGGGCTGGTCGGCGTCGCCGCTGTGGTTCGGAGGACCGCCCGACCCGGCGGCAGCGGTCGAGACGGCGTCGGCCGGCGAGCTCGTGAGGGGTGGCGCAAGTGGCAGCTGGTGACGGGCTCGGCCCGCGGCATCAGGAGCGCATCGAGCAGGTCGTCGACAGCGCCCGCAAGGAGAACGGCCTGGATGTGTCCGTCCTCGTCGGCGACCTCGAGCTCGATGACCTGACGCAGTTCCGGGCGGCCAGTGAGCGGTTGCATGCTGCGCTCGGCAGCCGGACCCGGGCCGCGGTGCTCATCGTCGTGGCTCCTGGGCAGCGACGCGTGGAGGTCGTCACCGGACCCGAGGTGCGTCGCCGGGTGCCGGACCGGGTCAGCGCGCTCGCGGTGCTGTCGATGACCAGCGCGTTCCGCGGCGGTGACCTGACGTCCGGCATCGTGGACGCGGTGCGGCAGATCGCGGACGCCGCCGGTCGCGGCGCCCCTCTGTCAATCGACTCCTCGCCCTCCGGCGAGCTGGCCCACCGTGACGGGGTCGGCACCCACTAGCTCCACGTGAGGCGGGGCCGCCCCGCCGGCTCAGCCGGCCGCGGCGTCCCGCTCCCGGGCGCGCAGCGACCGCACGACCCCGTCGCGACCCTCCAGCAGCAGCCGGGCCATGGCCGCCGCGACGTCGTTGCCGTCAAGGTAGGTGTCGGTGGCCTGCACGACGGCCGGGCTGACGGTCGATGAGGGATACAGCCCCACGACGACGTTCTGCGCCATCTCGCCGGGTCGTTCCTGCCAGACCCGTGCGACGACGTCGAAGTAGCGCTGGACGTAGGGCGCCAGCAGCTCCAGCTGCTCGGAGTGCCAGAAGCCTGAGATGACCGCCGCCTGAACGGCGTTGGGCAGCTCGGCGTCCTCGACAGCCAGCTGCCAGGCCTGCTCCTTGCCGTCGGCCGTCGGGCGCAGCGCCCGTAGCGTGGCGGCCTGTCGCTGACCGGCGGACGTGCTGTCGCGCTCCAGCTCGGCGTCGATCTCGGCGTCGCCGGCAGCCCCGAGGGCCACCAGCCGGGCGAGCAGCGACCAGCGCAGGTCGGTGTCGATGCTGAGGCCGTCCACGACGACGCTGCCGTCGAGCAGACCGTGCAGCCCAGCGAGCTCCTCCGGTGATCCGGCAGTGGCGGCGAACGCCCGGGTCCAGGCCAGCTGCAGGTCGCTGCCGGGCTCGGCGGCTCGCAGCGCCGTGTGTGCAGCGTCGGCCAGCATCGCCCGGCCGGTAGGGGCCCAGGACGGGTCGGCGAACAACGCGACCGCCGCCTGGGCCTGGCGCAGCAGCGACTGTACGACCCCGATGTCGCTCTCGCCGCCGATGCCTGCCAGTACCGCCACCACGTAGTCGCGCGCCGGGATCTCCGCGTCGCGCGTCATGTCCCACAGGGCTGCCCAGCACAGCGTGCGCGGCAGGGACTCCGCCATGTCGCCGACATGGCTGGTGAGCGTCTGCAGTGAGCGCTCGTCCAGCCGGATCTTGGCGAAGGTGAGGTCGTCGTCGTTGAGCAGGACCAGGTCGGGCTGGCGCCGTCCGACCAGCGCTTCCACGGCAGTCGTGGAGCCGACGACGTCGAGCTCTTCGCGGTGGGTGCGGACCAGCGCGCCGTCGACGAGCTCGTAGAGACCGACCGCGACGCGATGCGAGCGCAGGGTGGGCCACTGCTCTGGCGCCTCCTGCAGGACCGAGAAGCTCGTGAATACGCCGTTGTCGTCGGTCTCGAAGGACGCGCGCAGCGTGTTGCAGCCGGCGGTCTCCAGCCACTGCGCGGACCAGTCCGCCAGGTCGCGACCACTGGCCCGCTCCAGCGCGCCGAGCAGGTCCGCCAGGACGGTGTTGCCGTACTCATGGGCCCTGAAGTAGTCCCGCAACGCCGACAGGAAGGCGTCCTGGCCGACCCAGGCGACCAGCTGCTTGAGCACCGAAGCGCCCTTGGCGTAGGTGATCCCGTCAAAGTTGACCTTCACGGCGTCGATGTCGACGATGTCGGCGGCGATCGGGTGGGTCGAGGGGAGCTGGTCCTGGCGGTAGGCCCAGGTCTTCTCGGTGTTGGCGAACGTCGTCCACCCGCGGTCGTAGCGCGTGGCCTCGACCTGGCACAGCACCGACATGTAGGTCGCGAAGCTCTCGTTGAGCCACAGGTCGTCCCACCAGCGCATGGTGACCAGGTC
>JBBPYI010000073.1:0-5745 GCA_038200075.1 Mycobacteriales bacterium | reverse complement strand
CGAAGGAGCGGTCGCGTCACGTCTCGAGGGCGCGGGTGTAGCTGGCCATGTGCGCCTCGGCGCTGGCTGCCCACGTGAACTCCAGCGACCGCTCGTGACCTGCCGCGCCGAGCTGGGCCCGGCGGTCGGGGTCGTCGAGCAGGCTTGCCAGCGCTACCGCGATCGCATCGGGATCGGGCTCGGTGTAGGCGACGGCGTCACCGCCGACCTCGGGCAGCGAGAGCCGGTCGGTGGTCAGCACCGGCGCGCCGCAGGCCATGGCCTCCAGCACCGGCAGTCCGAAGCCCTCGCCGTGGCTGGGGTAGGCCACGATCGTCGCGCCGCCGAGATAGCCGGGCAGGTCGGTGAAGCGCAGGTAGCCCGGTCGCAGCACCCGCAGGTGCGAGGGGACCTCGGCCATGGTGGCGTCGATCGTGTCGTCCCAGCCCGAGCCGCCGGCCAGCACCAGCACCGGGGTGAGCTCGCGGCCCTCACACGCCTTGACCCAGCCGCGGATCAGGCCGGGGACGTTCTTGCGGGGCTCCAGCATGCCCAGGAACGCGACGTAGGACTGGCCCATCAGCCCGAGACGTGCTTGTACGCGGGCCTTCTCGGCCTCGGTCGGCACGCGGAAGGTCTGCGCGTCGACGCCGTGGTAGGCCACGTCGATCGTCGTGGCGTCGGCGTCGAGGACGCGTACGAGCTCGTCGCGGGTCGCCTTGGACGGCGCGATCACCCGGGCCGCGCGCCGCAGGGCGGTGCGGGTGGCGGATCGGAAGAACGTGCCCTTGACGGCGCTGTGCAGGTCGGGCTGGGTGAAGAAGGTCGCGTCGTGGACGGTCACCACGACCGGGCGGCCGGCGCGCAGCGGCATCGTGTAGTGCGGGGAGTGCACGACCTGCGCCTCGACCTGCTGGGCCACCAGCGGCAGGCCGGTCTGCTCCCAGGCCAGCCGCGCCGGGCGGTGCGCGACGGCGGCCGGGGCGGGGACGACGCGGGCGTCGGGGTCCAGGCGGCCGTAGCGCTCGGCGTCGGCGCGCTGGCACACGATCGCGAGGTCGGCGCCGGCTGCGGCGAGCGCCGCGATGAGCCCGTCGACGTAGCGCCCGACGCCTCCGCGGTCGGCGGGGACCGCGGTGGCGTCGACGAGGACGCGCGGACCGCTGAGTCCTGGGGCAGGGGTGCCGCCGGACAAGCGTCGGCTCCTTCCGAGCGAGGGTGGTGAGTCTGCTGCGGAGCCTACGCCCGCCGGGACGCTCAGACCGAGCGCAGGGCCGGCCAGAGCAGGGCGGCGGCCTTCTCCCAGCTGTACGCCGCGGCGCGAGCGAGCCCGGCGGTGACCATCCGCGCCTGCAGCGCCTCGTCGTCGACGACCTCCCGCAGCGCCTCGGCGAGGGCGGCCGGCTCCAGCGGGCTCGTCCGGGCCGCTCCCCCGCCGACCTCGACCAGGGCTGGCGCCTCGCTGGTGACCACGGGGGTCCCGGCAGCCATCGCCTCCAGCAACGGCAGCCCGAAGCCCTCGGCGCGGCTCGGCACGATCAGCGCGGTCGCCCGTTGCAGCAGCACGGCCAGGTCGGCGTCGCTGACCCGGCCGAGCAGCCGGGCCCGGCCCGGATCCACGTCGCCCCAGCCGGCCTGCCCGGCGCACAGCAGCGGCAGGTCGGGGGCTCCGGGCAGCGCGAGGGCGGCCAGCAGCACGTCCAGGCCCTTGCGCGGCTCCAGTCTCGCGACGGTCAGCAGGAACCGCTCGGGCAGCGCCAACGCCGCCGCCCGCTCCTTGGCGTCGGGCGGCAGGGCCAGGTCGCCGCTGACGCCTTCGCCGACGACAAGCAGCCGGCCAAGCGCCACGTGGCGGGCCAGCTCGGTCGCGACGGCCTGCGTCGGGACCACGATGAGTGCGGCCTCTCGCGCAGCGCGCTCGACCTGCGCGCGGTGCCACGCGACACCGCGAGGAGTGAGGGTCTCCGGGTGGGTCCAGGGCACCGCGTCGTGCACGACGACGACGGTGGGCGTACGCCGCGGCGACGGGTGCAGCGGCGTCGGCGCCAGCACGACGTCACCGCCGGCCTGCGGACCCCGCCCGCGTTCCCACGCCGCGACCAGGGCACGACGCGGCAGCGGCAGCCGCCGCGGGCCGCCTACCCCCGCGACGACCGCGGCATCGATCGTCCGGTGCCACGCCACCACGCCGGTGACCGCCTCGGCGCCGGGTGCCCGGGCCAGGGCCGCGGCGATCTCCCTGCTGTAGCGGCCGGTCCCTCCCGGCACCGGCGCCAGGCACTGCTCCAGGACGACGGTCAGCGCCACGCAGCGCTCACCCGGTCACGGCGCGAGGGCCGCCGGCCCCGATCCTTTGAAGACCGAGCGACGAGGGGTCGTGCCGGTGCGGGACGTCGCCGGAGCGGTGACCGTCACGCGGGTCGTCAGCACCGGGCCGTAGCGGGCGGTGGCACCGAGCGCCTGCAGCACCAGGTCGTAGGTGCCTGCGGCCCTGGCCGTCACCGGCACCCGCCACTCGCCGATCTCGCCGGGGTAGACGGCGGAGGCGCCGGGGCGCACGGCGTTGGAGGACAGGGCCGGCGGCCGCGACGGCGAAGCCCAGGCGGCGGTCGCGAGGGCGTACGCCTTGTCGCCGGAGGTGCCGAGCTGCTCCTTGCCGACGGGCCACGGCGAGCCACCGAGGTTGCGCAGCCGGACGACCAGGGTGGTGGTGGCACCGGCAGCAAGCGTCGCCGACGACACCGGACCGGAGTGCAGGGCGGCCAGTCGCGACACGGCGGGGTCGTAGCGCACGACGTTGAAGGTGCGGGCCGCGCCGGTCAGCCAGTCGCGACCGGCCCAGAGCGGCTCGAACGCCTCGGGGGTGACGCCGACCGGTCGCCCGTTGCCGTTGACGACGAGGTCGAAGGTGCCGGTCGAGCCAGGCTCCGTGGTGGCTCCCAGCCGGGCGGCCCGGTTGCCGGACAGCCAGGACGGACCGGTGGCGATGCTGGTGCGGTTGCGTGGCCCCGACGTGCCGAGCTGCACCGGCGCCGTGGAGCCGCCGGGCCAGCCGACGTTGCCGGTGTCGCGCAGGGTGATGCGTACGGCCGACGTGCCGTTGCGTGGCACCACGACCGTCCGGCCATCTGCCCACACCGCAGAGGGCGCGCCGCCGGTGCCGGAGGCGCCGGTCGGGAGCCCGGCGTACTCGGCGGACAAGCGGGCAGCCTGCACCTCGACCTGCCAGGAGGCGGTCCCACCGAAGACCGGGCCGCCTTCTACGCGGGCCCGGTAGGCGCGGGTGTAGCTGCCGGGCGGGACCCCGGCGGCGTCCAGGGCGACCGCGAAGTCGGCGATCTCCCCCGACGAGATGGTATCGGCGCCAGGCCGGCTCGCGTTGCGCACGAAGGCCCCGGGCCGGGTCGAGCCACCGGCCAGACCGTCGGGCTGACCCGAGGCCGTCGCCAGATGCAGTCCCGCGACCGGCCAGGCGGCGCTTCCGGTGTTGACCAAGCTGACGGTGAGCCGGCCGGTGGACACGCCCGGCGGCGCGACGAGGACCGGTGCGGCAGAGGGCGCGCTGACCCGGCTGTCCTGGTCTCGTCCAGAGGCAGCGGCGGGGGTAGTGGCCGGCGCGAAGCGGAACCACGTCGACCGCAACCCGTCGCTGTTGGCCGGCCAGGTGCGGGCGTTGTAGACCCCCGCTCCGGTCGTGCTCACGCTGGTCGGCGCGCCGGAGGAGCTCACGCCCTCCAGGACGACGGCCTTCACGCGGCCGCCCCAGTCGCCGTTGCCGTCGCGGCCGGTAATGCGGATCCGCTGCAACGAGCCGACGGCCGGGAAGCGCCGCTCCAGGTCGGTGGCGCGCAGCGAGGCGTCCCACGCGTGGACCGGGTTGTCGAGTGCGCCGTCCCAGTCGTCGCGCTGCGCGATGAGATAGGGCACGTCGCCCTTGGTCGACCAGCCGCCGTTGCTGCTGCTGAACTCCGAGAAGATGGCCGAGCCGTTGTAGGTCCGGACGACCCCGGCGGTCTCGCGGACTGCGGCGGTGGTGCTGGCCGGCTCGAGCTCGCTGCGGGCGCCGCTGGCGGTGTAGAGGCGGGTGCCGCCGAAGACCTGGCACTGGGTGGTGTCGCAGATGTCGTAGGTCCCGCGACCGGCGACCCGGTCGCGCTTGTTGACGCTGTAGGAGCGGGCCGCGACCGCCTGCGCCTGGAGCGCTGCGGGCTTCCACGACGAGGACGACTCGCGCGGCACGACACCGAGCAGGTAGTCCTCCAGCGACAGCACGACGATGCTCTGCAGGCTGGTGCTGCCGGTCTTGACGGCCTGGACCGCGCCCCGGTAGTCCCGGCTCGAGCCGTTCGGGTAGGCCAGGCGGACGAGCTCAGGACCGCTGAAGCGGATCGGCCCGCCGTGCGAGGTGCCACCACCCAGGGCGTACGCCGTCCAGGTCGACTCGGTCAGCGACTGCACGTGCAGTCCGGCGGCGTCGACCACGACCCGCCAGCGGGTGGGACCGGCCGGCAGCACCTGCGAGGTGCCGGTCGAGACGTCGGTGACGCGCAGCCCGGTCGCGGGGTAGACGACGGTGTCGCGACCCTCGTCGCCCTGCAGCAGCACCCGGATGGGGGCCGAGCGCAGCACGGTGCGCGCGGTGCCCGGGTAGTAGGTGCTGACGATCGCCTCGGTGCTCTCACCCTGGCTGGCCGCGCCCTGCGCGCCCCACTGCGACATGCCGCGGCCGTGGCCCCAGCCGTGTCCCTCGATGGCGAAGACCCCGTCGGACGGTCGCTCGACGACCTCTTCTGCGGAGGCCGGGGTGGCGCTGACGGTCGTGACCACGAGTGCGCCGAGCAGCCCTGCGAGGGCAGTCCAGGCCGTGCGGGCAACGGGAGACGGGCGGCGCATGGGGTTCGTCCTCACATCGGGGGCGTACCTATCAGGCGTCGGCAGCCTTCCCCAGCTGCTTGACCGCGGTCACACTAGTCACAACTGGCCCATTCTGACCAGACCCCCTCAGCGCACCTCCCACGGCTCCCCAGATGAGGTCGCCCAGCGTCATGAGGACCCGGGACAGCACGACGAGCGCCAGCGCGGGCCCCCGGTCCAGGACGGGCGCGAGGGAGACGACCAGCGCCAGCTCCCGAACCCCCGCGCCGGCGGGCGCGACCACGAACAGGAAGCCGGCGGTCCAGGCCAAGGCGTACGCCCCGACGCTCAGCAGCAGCAGATCCGGGCCTGGGGCGGTCGGCTGGGTGCGGACCAGCAGCCACAGATGCAGGCCGTACGCCGCCCACATCACCAGCGCCCAGCCGAGCGCGGCGCCGGTCCCCCGCCAGGACAGCGGGCGCTCGAGCGGGTCGCGGCGCAGCAGCCGCAGGAGCACAGCGACCAGCCGGGTGAGCACCGGTGGCGCCAGCACGAGCAGCCCGAGGGGCAGCAGCACGAGCACCCAGGCGTAGGAGTCCAGCGCGTCCGGGCTGGTCAGCGGCAGCACGAGCGCGGCGGTCAGCAGACCGGCGCTGACCAGCACGCCCATGAAGACCAGGCTGGCCGTCCCGACCCGGCTGCGCGGCGCGCCGTGCGCCTTGCCGAGCTCCATCTGAGCGGCGATCGCGAAGACCTGGCCGGGGACGTACTTGCCGAGCTGGCCGAGGAAGAACACGTGCAGAGCAGGGCGCAACGCCAGGCGGGTGCCGAGGTCGGCGAGCAGCGCCCGCCACACCATGGCGCTGGCGAGCAGCCCGAGCAGAACCGCCACCAGCGAGCCGCCCGCGGCGG
>JBBPYI010000072.1:0-5803 GCA_038200075.1 Mycobacteriales bacterium | reverse complement strand
TGTCGAGCAGCTTGGTGCCGCTCTCGTAGGCCGACAGGGCCACCAGGCCGCCGTCACGGAAGGTCGGGTGCTGCTCGAACCAGTGCACCGAGCACCCCAGCTTGAAGCCGGCGGCCGGGTTGCCGTCGGTGTAGGTGCCCGACTTCAGCTTGTACTGGTCTCGGAAGGTGTAGACGGGCTCGTCGCCCTTGCCGCCCTTGACGGTGAAGGTCGAGAAGGCGCCGTTGTTGGGTCCACAAGTGGGCTGGAAGTTCGTCTCGCCGCCACTGAGCAGGATCCCCGCCGAGCCGGCCTGGGGGAACTCCACGCTGTGCACGAAGCGCTTGGTGTTGTCCGGGGCTGCCAGGTGGCTGGCGTAGCTCAGCAGCTTCGGCGCCTCGGGCGAACCACCGTCGGCGGCGTTGACCGAGATGAGCATCGACGGGACGGACGCGGTCTGCAGCACGCCCGGACGCACCTCGGTCTGGTGGTGGGTGCGGGTCGGCAGGGCCTCGGTCCAGCCCTGCGCCTTCAGCTGCGCATGCAAGCTGGTGATCCAGTTGGTCGCCGACTCCTTGATCGGGGCCGCTCCGGGCGTCAGCGCCGTACGGATGTCGCTGATGCTGCCCGAGGAGCCGTACATGTAGGCGCAGGTCTTGCGCGCCACGGTGATGCAGGTCGAGGTGTGGTCACCGGCGCCGGTGATGGTCTGCACCAGCTTGGGGGCGGTGGCGTCCCGGACGTCGAACAGCAGCAGGCAGCCCCGGCTCGCCTCGCTGTCGGCCTTGCACGGCGCGGCCTGCGTGGTGACGCTGCTGGTCTGGCCGCTGATCCCCAGGATTTGGCCGTCGGTCGGCACCTGCTCGTTCTCGAACTCGATGTCGACCGTGGTCAGGCCCTGGCGCACCGGATTGGTCGGGGTGGAGATGTCGTAGATCTGGAGGTCCTTGGTGCTCGTGACGTAGAGCTTGTCGCCGACCACCCGGCCGCCGACGCCGTCCCCTGCCTCGCGGATGTTCTTCACGAACGTGACGTTGTCCGTGGCGTAGTAGCCGGGGCCCGAGCCGCTCTCGCTGCTGTCGATGGCGGCCTGCATGCGGCCCCGCTGCTGGGCGAGGGTGCCGATCTGCAGCGCCTTGGTGGAGGCCGCCCCCTTGGTGGAGTCGACCGTCGCTGCGGTGAAGGCCAGCGCGCCTGCGCCGGTCAGCAGGACGCCGCTGACGGCGAGCAGGGCGGCCGGTCGGGCAACGCGGCGGGAACGGGGACGCAAGGACACGAAGGCCTCCAGACTCAGGCGACCTCACGGATGGGGTCGCTCCTGGGCCACCTTCGACGGCCGACGCCCCTGTTCCTGCCCGGGTGTCGAGATCAGCTGCGGTAGACGCTCACCGGGGTGCTGACGGTCAGCAGCGGGAACAGCCGGTCCTGCGAGGAGTTGGTCACCCGGATGCAGCCGTGGCTGGCCGGATAGGTCGGCACACTCGGGCTGCCGTGGATGGCCCAGCCCTGCACGAAGTACGCCGGGCGGTAGAGCTCGCCGAGCCGGCTGACCCGGATGCCGTCGATCTTGCGCTGGATGCTGAAGCGACCGACCGGCGTGAACGCCTTGTACGTCACGCCTTCGGACACGTAGTTCTGGTCGTTGCCGCTGGAGATGTCGACGACGCGCTGCAGCACCCCGCCCTGCGAGAGGTAGAGCACCTGCTTGGTGAGGTCGATCTCCACGGCCCGACCGGCGGCCGGGTAGCGCAGCCGGACCGCCGTCGGGGCCGACAGACGACGGCGGGTCGCCACGTCGTAGACGCCGGTGCGGGACAGACCCTGGGACTTCTGGAAGGCCGTCAGCGCGTGCCGCAGGTCGGCGTCGAAGACCCCGTCGACCCGGCCGACGTCGCCCTTCTGGCGCAGGAGCAGGTTCTCCAGCGTGCGTACGGCCGCGCCGCTCGCTCCCTGGCGCAGCGTCGGGTCGGCCAGGACGGTGAGCGCCACCGGTGCTGAGGCCGCGCCGAGATAGGCCTGCCGGACACCGAGGACCACCCGGTAGACCTGACGGCCGGCGGAAGTGGCGACCAGGCGGTAGGAGTAGACGCCCGCGCCGTCGGTGCCGATCATGGCGACGCCCCGCCAGCTGCCGTCGGCCAGGCGCCGCTGGACCTGCAGCCGCGAGCCGAGATAGGCCGGCGCCAGCGCGCCACGCAGCGTGGCTGCCGAGCCAACGACCACCGATGCCGGGGCGATGGTGCCGGACAGCCGCGGCTGCACCTGCACCACGCGGCGGTCGCTGGAGGTGGCGGGGTCGACCGCGCGGCGCAGGAGGTACTCGCTGGACGTGCGCGGCTTCCAGGTCAGGGCGGCGACGCCGTCCGCGTCGGTGGTCACGCGACCGATGACGGTGCTGACGGTCGTGCCACCTGTACGGGAGACGACGTCGAGCTGCTCGCCGGCCAACGGCATGCCCGCGGGGCCGGTAGCCCGGCCGGACAGCACGACGTTCTCCCCGGCCAGGACGGTCGGGACCGACGCGGTCAGGCGAAGACCCACGGTGGCGGTCGCGCTGGCCGTGGGACTCGCCGCGGGGCTGGCCGTGGCTGACGGGCTCGGGGAGGCTTCCTGCGCCACGGCAGGTGGGACCAGGGCGGCCACGACGGCGGCTGCCAGGGTCGAGGCGAGCAGCAGGCTGGTGCGGGCGCGGTGCATGGCGGCCTTTCGGGCGGCGGTCGGCGCTCCACCGACGGGGGGCCTCGCGCAGACTACGGCGCGAAACGCCCGTACGGCCCAAGAACCGGCAGCAGGACCCTGGCGCCGTGCGTCGAACCCTGCAGGGTGCGCACCCGACTCGCCCTGGCCGCCGCGACCCTGCTCGCCGCCGGGCTCGCTGTCCCCGCCGCCACCGCGGCCCCTGCGGGCCCGGGCGCACTCCCCGAACCCGCCCAGCTGCAGCAGGTCGACGGTCAGGTGACCAAGACGTACTCGGTCCCGACCCGCCACGGCGCGCTCTACCTCGAGGTGGTCCACCCGACCCGCGACGGGAAGGTGCTGCCGGCACAGGGCGTGCTGACGCTGTCGCCGTACTCGGCGCTGGGCCGCAACGGCGATGCCCGGGACTACGTGCCCCGCGGCTACGCCCGGATGTACGCCGACGTCGTCGGCACCGGCAACTCCGGTGGCTGCTACGACTACGGCGGCACCCGGGAGAAGCAGACGGCCTTCGACCTGGTGGAGTGGGTCGCCGCGCAGCCCTGGTCGCTCGGCCGGGTCGGCATGACCGGCGCCTCCTACGACGGGACCACCGCGACCGCTGCGGCGATCGGACGACCCAAGGGCCTGGCCACGATCGTGCCGGAGGCGGCGATCAGCCGCTGGTACGACTACGCCTACTCCAGCGGCATGCGCTACTTCCTGGGCAACGAGGCGCTGGGCAACCAGGGGCCGGGTGCGGCGACCGACGAGGGCTTCGACACGCCCTTCGCCTTCGACTTCGGCCTGGCCGTGCCGCCGCCCCTGGACGTCACCTCGCCGGACTGGGCGGCGCGCTTCAGCGACAACGTCCGGGTCTGCGACGAGGTGCAGCACACCGAGAAGGGTTACGACCCGACACCGGACTACGACGCCTTCTGGGTGGAGCGCGACTACGCCCGCGAGGCCTCGAAGATCACCATCCCGGTCCTCGTCGCCCATAACTGGGGCGACTGGAACGTCAAGCAGGACACTGCTGTACGCCTGTTCGACGCCTTGAAGCGCTCACCGCAGTCCAAGCTCTACGTCGGCACCCGCTGGGATGGCCACGGCCGGCCCGGTGGCGACTACAAGGCCGCCAAGCTCGCCTGGCTCGACCGCTGGGTCGGCGGGGTCCGCAACGGCATCGAGACCACCCTGCCGAAGGTCACGACGCAGACCTCGGACGACGCCGGACCGCTGGACTTCACCCCGGCGCCCCGCACCAGGTCACTGCGCCTGTCCTCGACCGCCGGTCTGGGGCTCGCGCCCGGCGGCACCCCCAAGGGCGCGGTGACCGTCCCGTTCTCGACCGGCGGCTCCGAGAGCGCCGGCCTGGCCGGCTCCCCCGACACGGTGCTGCTGCAGACCGCGCCGCTCACCCGCGACGTCAGGCTGTACGGCGCGCCGACCGTCCGGCTCGCCCTCGGCACCAGCCGCACCTGGACGACGCTGACCCCGTCGATCGTGGACGTCGGGCCCGGCGGCCCCTCCCCCGTCGCGGTCACCCGCGGCTGGGTCGACACCCGCTACGCCTCCTCGCTGGCCACCCCGAAGCTCGGTGACGGCAAGGGCCTGACCACGACCGTGCTCGCCAAGCCGACCGACTACGTCTTCCGCAAGGGCCACCGGATCGCGCTGCTGGTGGCGACCAGCAGCGCCGAGTGGACCCTGCCCAAGGCGTACGACGGGGCGCCCGGCTCCCCCACCTACGCCCTCGAGCTCGGCAGCGCGACGACGCTGACGCTCCCACTGGCCGGCGACACGCGCGGACTGTTTGCCCGCTGAGCCCGACGTGGGAGGGTGCCGGGCATGGGTCTGTGGAGCACGTATGTCGTCCCCCGCATCGTCGACGTCGCCTGCGGGCCGAGGCAGACGGCCGAGCTGCGTGAGCGGGTCTGCGCGGGCCTGACCGGTCGGGTCGTGGAGATCGGCTTCGGCAGCGGCCACAACGTGCCGTACTACCCGGCCGCGGTGACGCAGGTCGACGCCGTCGAGCCCGCGGACCTCGGCTGGAAGCTCGCCGGCCCCCGGCTCGCTGCCGCCAGGGTCCCGGTGCAGCGCTCGGGACTGGACGGCCAGCGGCTGCCGTTCGAGGACGGCGTCTTCGACGCGGCGCTGTCGACCTGGACGCTCTGCACGATCCCGGACGCGACCGCCGCCCTGCACGAGGTCCGGCGGGTGCTGCGTCCCGGCGGCGTCCTGCACTTCGTCGAGCACGGCCGTGCCCCCGACGAGGGCGTACGCCGCTGGCAGCGCCGCCTCGAGCCGGCCCAGAAGCGGCTCGCCGGCGGCTGCCACCTGACCCGACCGATCACCGAGCTGCTGTCGTCCGCAGGCTTCCGGATCGTGGAGCTGGAGCAGTTCTACGAGCAGGGGGCACCCAAGCCGCTGGGCGCGCTCTCGCTCGGCACCGCCGTCCCGGCCTGAGCTCGCCCTCAGGTCCGCGCGGCGACCTTCGCTCTCGCTGGCGTCTTTGTCGGCGCGCGCTTCGCCGTGGTCTTCTTCGCGGCCGGGGCAGCCGCGGCGCGGCCCTTGAGCACCTCGGTGAGGAACCGGCCGGTGTGCGAGGCCTCGACCTTCGCGATCTGCTCCGGGGGGCCCTGCGCGACGACCCGGCCGCCGCCGGAGCCGCCCTCCGGACCCATGTCGATGACCCAGTCGGCGGTCTTGATCACGTCGAGGTTGTGCTCGATGACGATGACCGAGTTGCCCTGGTCGACCAGTCGGCCCAGGACCTTCAGCAGCTTGTTGATGTCCTCGAAGTGCAGACCGGTCGTCGGCTCGTCGAGCACGTAGATCGTCCGGCCGGTCTGCCGCTTCTGCAGCTCCGAGGCGAGCTTGACCCGCTGAGCCTCGCCGCCGGACAGCGTCGGGGCCGGCTGGCCCAGCCGCACGTAGCCGAGCCCGACGTCGTTGAGGGTGCGCAGGTGACGGGCGATGGCCGGCACGGCCTCGAAGAAGTCGGCGGCCTCCTCGATGGGCATGCTCAGCACGTCGGAGATCGTCTTGCCCTTGAAGTGCACCTCGAGCGTCTCGCGGTTGTAGCGGGCGCCGTGGCACACCTCGCACGGGACGTAGACGTCCGGCAGGAAGTTCATCTCGATCT
>JBBPYI010000071.1:0-7429 GCA_038200075.1 Mycobacteriales bacterium | reverse complement strand
TGCTCGGCCGCTGCGACCGCCGGGTCCTCGACCTGCTCCAGATCGGTCTCGGCCGAGGGCGGCAGGACCAGCACCTCGTGGGCCAGGATGTCGCCCAGGACGTCGTCGCCGAACCTCAGCGACGCGAGCTGTGCGTCGAGCGGGCCGTCGCCCAGCGGCTCCTGCGCGATCGGGGTCAGCGACGCCGGGTCGCCGGCGACCAGCCCCATCGTCTGGGCCAGCTGCGGCTCGGTCCGCAGCAGCTGCTCGGTCTGCACCAGCGCGAACAGCTGCGGCGGCTGGTCCCAGCCGGCCTCGGCGACATGACCCTCCACCTCACCGACGACGGCCTGCAGGGGCGAGGTGAGCGGGTCGGCAGGTGCGTTCATGGCTCCATTCTCATCGCTGCGGCCGCCGCAGGAGGAACCGGACAGCCTGTGGTTGGGTTGAGCAGGAACACGCCCTTGACAGAAAGAAGGTGGCTGTGAGCGTCCGCACCCCAGGAGCGGGTCTTCCCGCCCGTCCGCGACTGCTCGGTCCGGTGCTGGTGGTGCTCGCTGTGCTGCTGCTGGTGGGCGGTGTGGGCGTGTCGCTCTACACCGACCTGCTCTGGTTCCGCTCGGTCGACTACAGCACGGTCTTCACCACCGTTCTGGCCACCCGGCTGCTGCTGTTCGTGCTGTTCGGGCTGCTCATGGCCGTCCTGGTCGGGGCCAACGTCGCCGTCGCCTACCGGGTCCGCCCGCCGTTTCGGCCGATGTCGCTCGAGCAGCAGAACCTCGAGCGCTACCGCGTGGCGATCGAGCCCTTCCTCAAGCCGGTGCTGTTCTTCGGCGCCAGTGTCTTCGGGCTGTTCGCGGGCCTGTCGGCCGCCTCTCGCTGGCAGACCTGGCTGCTGTGGCGCAACGGCACGCCCTTCGGGCAGGTCGACGCGCAGTTCGGCCGCGACATCTCCTACTTCGCCTTCACCTATCCCTTCCAGCGTTTCGTGCTCGGCTTCCTGCTGACTGCTGTCGTGCTGGCGCTGCTGGCCTCGGCTGCCACGCACTACCTGTTCGGCGGCCTGCGGCTGCAGACCGTGGGGGAGAAGGTCAGCCCTGCGGCGCGCGCCCACCTCTCGGTGCTGCTCGGCCTCGTGGTGCTGCTCAAGGCCTTCGCCTACTACCTGGACCGGTTCGGTCTGGCCTTCTCCGAACGCGGCTACGTGCAGGGTCCGAGCTTCACCGACGTGAACGCCGTCCTGCCGGCCAAGAACATCCTCATCGGCATCGCCGTCATCTGCGCGCTGCTGTTCTTCGCCAACATCGTCGTGCGCAACGTCTTGCTCCCCGCCGGCGCCCTCGGGCTGCTGGTTGTCAGCGCCGTGGTCATCGGCGGCGTCTACCCGGCCTACACCCAGCAGTTCCGGGTCAAGCCCAACGAGATCCAGCGTGAAGCGAAGTTCATCGACCGCAACATTGCGGCGACCCGCAAGGCCTACGGCATCGACGACACGATCGTCACCCAGTACGCCGCGTCGCAGGACGCCACGCCCGAGCAGCTGCGGCGTGAGGCTGCGCTGGTCGACACCGCCCGGCTGCTGGACCCCGCTCGGCTGGCGCCGACGTTCGAGCAGCTGCAGCGCCTGACGTTCTACTTCGGCGTCAACAACCAGCTCGA
Source organism: Mycobacteriales bacterium (assembly GCA_038200075.1). Lineage (GTDB taxonomy): Bacteria > Actinomycetota > Actinomycetes > Mycobacteriales > SCTD01 > SCTD01. The sequence continues at coordinate 5,791 of JBBPYI010000071.1, read as the reverse complement.
CATCGACCGCTACGAGGTGGACGGCGAGCTGCAGGACTTCGTCGTAGCGGCGCGCGAGGTCGACATCAGCAACCTGTCCGGCACCCAGCGCAGCTGGATCAACGAGCGGCTGGCCTACACCCACGGCAACGGTCTGATCGCTGCGCCGGCCGACCGGGTCGACGCCGAGGGCCGCCCGCTGTTCGGTGAGTCGCCCTTCACCCTGGAGCAGTCACGCGTCTACTTCGGCGAGCTGTCCCCGAGCTATTCGATCGTCAACACCAAGCAAGCCGAGATCGACGGTCCGGTCGGCCTGGCCGAGGGTCGCACCCCCGGCACCAGCGCCGCGCAAGGCGCGGACAACCAGGCGACGTTCAACTACGACGGCGACGGCGGCGTGCAGCTGTCCGGCCTGGGACGCAAGGTCGCGTACGCCCTGAAGTACCGCGAGCCGAACCTGCTGCTGTCCAACGCCATCACCAGTGACAGCCGGCTGCTCTACAACCGCGAGCCACGGGAGCGCGTGCAGAAGGTCGCGCCGTTCCTGCAGCTGGACTCCGACCCCTACCCCGCCGCGGTCGACGGCCGGATCATGTGGATCGTCGACGGCTACACGACCAGCTCCGGCTACCCGTACGCCCAGAGCACCGTGCTCGGCAACGCCACGGCCGACAGCCAGAGCACCCGGCGGCTGCCGCAGGAGCAGGTCAACTACATCCGCAACTCGGTCAAGGCCACCGTCGACGCCTACACCGGCGAGGTGACGCTCTACGAGTTCGGCGACACCGACCCGGTCCTGCAGTCGTGGAACAAGGCCTTTGGCGGCGACCTGCTCAAGCCCGAGAGCGACATCAGCCCCGAGCTGCGGGCCCACCTGCGCTACCCAGAGGACCTGTTCAAGGTCCAGCGCCAGCTGCTCACGCAGTACCACGTCACCGACCCCCAGGAGTTCTTCACCCGCGAGGACTTCTGGCAGGTCCCGGCCGACCCGGCGCAGGCACTCAACGACGCGACCAACGTCCCCGCCCCGGCCGCGGCTGCTCCCGGCGGACCGGCCGCCCAGCAGGGCATCGCCGACCTGGACGGTCCGGACCAGCCGCCGTTCTACTCGCTGCTGCAGTACCCCGGCGTGCCCGGCCGGAGCTTTCGCCTGTCGACGTCGTTCAACGGCCTCAACCGGCCGAACCTCGCTGCCTTCGCCTCGGTGTCGTCCGACCCCAAGGACTACGGCCAGCTGCGGATCCTGCAGACGCCGCGCAGTGGCGTGACGCCTCCGAACGGACCGGGGCAGGTCGCCAACCAGTTCGTGTCCGAGCAGGTGGTGGCCGATGCGCTGTTCCCGTTCCGGCAGAACCGGGCGACGGTCACGTTCGGCAACCTGCTGACGCTCCCGGCGGGAGGCGGGTTGCTCTACGTGCAGCCGGTCTTCGTACGGGCGCAGGGCGGCGAGAGCTTCCCGACCCTGCAGCGGGTTCTGGTCAGCTATGGCAACGAGGTGGCGGCCAACACCACCCTCGCCGGCTCGCTGAGCGACCTGTTCGGAGCCAGCAGCGCAGGGACGCCCACGCCGACGGCCACTCCGTCGCCTGGCGCCACCCCCAACCCGACCCCGACGGCCAGCGCTGCCCCCGTCGGCGGCGACCTGGGCTCGTTGGTGGCCGAGGCCGCCAGCGCCTACGAGGCCGGTCAGGCCGCCCTGCGCGCCGGTGACTTCGCCGCCTTCGGGGTGGCGCAGAACCGGCTTCGGGTGGCGATCGCCGCCCTCGAGGCGCTCCAGGGCCCGGCCCCCTCGCCCTCGGCCGCACGCTGATCCAGGGCGCCCGGGAGGTTTTGCCTCCCGGGCGCCGGGTCACGTATGGTGGTGTCACAGCAACGCGGGGTGGAGCAGCTCGGTAGCTCGCTGGGCTCATAACCCAGAGGTCGCAGGTTCAAATCCTGCCCCCGCTACAGAAGAAGTCCAGGTCAGAGGCCCTTTCTCCGAAGTCGGAGGTCGGGTCTCTGATCGTTTGTAGGCGCCTTGTAGGCACGCGTCACCGCCCTAAACCGCTGTGGACACCCCGGAGGCGCCGCCGAATCGGTGAGTTTTCCGTTTGGCCGGGCTGGCGGCAGCCGATATCGCGCGGCTGGCCCGCCTCGAAAATCCGATTCGGCCGGTCCGACGTGGCCAGCCTGCGCCGCAAATAGGTCAACACCGACGCATCGAACCCGGCATGCCCCACCGGCAGACCGCACGCCACCTGCCACCGCAGGTCGGTGCGGACCGCGGCCATCGTCTCCGGGTCTGACAAGCCGAACAGCGCCTGCAGCACCAGGATCGAGGCGGCGATATCGACCGGGATCGACGGCCGCCCACGGCCCGTCGGACACAGATCCGCGAGCATCACCTCGGGCGACAGCACCCGGCGGTGCGCGGCCAGCAACGCGAACCCGCTGCCCGCCTCGACCAGATGCCCCGCGACGGACTCGGCATCAAGAAGCTCACGCTCATCAAGCGGACGACCCTGCATGAACACGTCGTCCCGAACCCCCCGATCAAGGTCCGGCACGACACGCGTTGTTCAGCAGTCTCTTAACCCGGATCCACCGCCCGGCCTTGATCGCTTGCGGCCTGCCGAATGAGCAAATGCCCTTCTACCTGGGACGATGACCTTGCTGAGGGGTCAGAAGTCGCCGGATGGAAGGGCACCTGCTGAGTGCGAGCAAACCATGAGCTGAGCCGGGTGTCGGTCAGCTTTGATGAGAGCAACCTGGTGCCGAACGCGGGGCTGCTGCCGGCGGCGGTGCTGGCCGAGCGGCTCTACCTGGCCGGGCTTGTTGACGAGCGGCTGTGCCTGTCGCGGCACGGGGCCAACAGCGGCGCGAAGGCGCTGACGGTCCTGGGGTCGATGCTGGCCGGCGGGGACAGCATTGACGACGTCGCGGTGCTGCGTGCTGGTGCCGCCGGGTCGTTGTTCGATGACACCCGCGCGCCCTCGACGGTCGGCTCGTGGCTGCGGGCGCACAAGTGGTCCAACGTTCGTCAGCTCGACGCGGTCAGCCGCGAGCTGCTGGCCCGGTTGTGGGCCGCCGGGGCGGGCCCGGCTGACCTGAGCGCTCCGCTGACCATCGATGTGGACTCCACGATCGTGCAGGTGCACGGCCGGGCCAAGCAGGGCGCGGCGTTCGGTTACACCAAGGTCCGCGGCTACCACCCGCAGCTGGCGACGTGCGCGCAGACGGGGCAGGTGCTGATGTGCCGGTTGCGTGGTGGGTCGGCTGGCGCCGCTCGCGGCGCCGCGTCGTTCTTGACCGAGACGATCAGTCGGGTCCGCGGCGCCGGCGCGACCGGGCAGCTGACTGTGCGGGCCGACAGCGCCTTCTACTCCAGGACCGTCATCGCGACCGCAGCCAAGTTCGATGTCCGGTTCTCGATCACGGCCCGGCAGGACAAGCGAATCCGGGCCGCGATCGACGCGATCGAGGAATCGGCCTGGCAGCCGATCCCGTACTGGCTGTCCACCCCGGAGGTTTCCGGCGCCGACGTTGCCGAGACCACGTTCACCGTCTTCGCCACCGACAAGAGGCACGCCCGCACCGTGCGGCTGATCGTGCGCCGGGTCCGCCCGACTCCAGGTTCGCAGCTGGCGCTGTTCACCGACTGGGACTACCACGCGTTCGTCACCGACCGCGACCGCGACGGCGACGTGCTCGAGCTCGAGGCCGACCACCGCCGGCACGCCGTGGTCGAGCAGAGCATCGCCGAGCTCAAGAGCGCCGGGCTGGCGCACCTGCCTTCAGGCAACTTCATGGCCAACGCCGCCTGGCTCGCTCTGGCGGTCATGGCACACAACCTGGGCCGGGCCGTCGGCCAGCTCGCCGGCCCGGACCTGCAGCGGGCGACCGCCGCAACGCTGCGCCGCACCGTGTTCACCGTCCCAGGCCGACTGGTGCACAGCGGCCGGCAACGTCGCCTACGACTACCCCAGCAGTGGCCGTGGGCAGAGGCGATAAGCCAGGCGCTGACCAGCATCCAGGCGATCCCCCTGCGCTGCTGAACACCACCCCCCGCCCCAACAACCAGGACCTCGGAGACGCCGGCAGACCGGCGATTCCCGCACGCCCTCACTCAGATAATCCACCCACCTCAAACGATCATGAGCGCGGCGCCGCAACACCAAGATCGACGGTGGATCCGGGCTTAATCCAGCCACATCAGAGGCGGCGGGGGTCGTAGCGAGGCAGGGTTGCTACGGGCGACCACGCGCTGTTCCTCGGCATGATCGGCGCGAACCTTGCGCCGAGCGCTCGCCAACCACTCGCTAACCCGTCGAGGACGCAATGATCTTCAGGACATGCCGCGCCCGCCCGCGCGAGGCCTCCGCGGCCGACCGCGGACGCCGTCGGACGGCCGCAGCAGTCCGGCCCGCTCACCGCTTGCTGTTCACGGCGGTCTCCACGGAGGGGTCGAAGCCGCCATCACACCGGAGAAGGACCGGCGTGACCATGAGCGAGGGATCAGGGGAGCGGGGCGGCTCGTGCGGCTGGGACGACGCGAGCGGGCTGGACCGCGCACACGGTGTTGCGGCCGATGGCCTTGGCTTGGTAGAGCGCCGTATCGGCTTCTGCGAGCAGGGTGTCCTGGGTGATCGCAAGTTCCCACGAGGACACGCCGGCGCTGAACGTCACGACGTGGTGCGGACTGTCCGGGTGGTTGAGGCCGAGGTCCTGGACGGCGCGGCGAAGGCGCTCGGCGGCCGACACCGCCGCCGGGCCGTCCTGGGCGAGCAAGCAGAGGAACTCCTCACCGCCGTACCGGTAGAACAGGTCGGCCTGCCGGCCGGTGGACAGCAGCACCCCGCCCACCTGGCGCAGCGCCTCGTCGCCGGCCAGGTGGCCCACGCGGTCGTTGTAGGCCTTGAAGTGGTCGATGTCGAGCATGACGGCGGACAGGGCGTGGCCGTGTCGCTCGCAGCCGGCGACCAGCCGTGGCAGGTCCTCCTGGAGAGCCCGGCGGTTGCGCAACCCGGTGAGGGCGTCGACCCGCGCCGCCGACGCGAGCTCGACGTTGAGCCGTTCGAGCTCGGCCTGCGACTCGGCCAGGCGGGCGTGCACCGAGGTGACGCGCTCGGCAGCCACCAGGCGCATGCGCAGGTCGGCGAGGTCGAGCGGCTTGGTCAGGTAGTCGTCGGCCCCCGCCTCCATGCCCTCCAGGACCCCAGCCCGGTCCGAGCGCGAGCTGGCCAGCACGACGTAGGTGTAGCGGGGCACCTCGGCGCGGATGCGCCGGCACAGCTCAATCCCGTCCAGGCCGGGCATCCGCCAGTCGCTGATGACGACGTCCGCCTGCGACGACAGGAGCAGCTCCCAGCCGGCTGTGCCGTCCGCCGCGGTGACGCACTCGTGGCCGGCGGCCTCGACCACCCCAGCGACGATCATCAGGCTTATCGGGTCGTCGTCAACGGCGAGCACTCTCACGTCGGTCCCCCCACCAGTGGGCCGTCCACGAGCGCGGTGGCCGCGGCCACCATGCTGGCCAGCTCCACCTCGAGCCGCTGCAGATCGTCCGTCACGCCCGACAGGTCCGCCGCGACACCGGCGGCCTCCAGCTGTCCGCACACCGTGGCGACGCGGACGCCGCCCAGGTTGGCGGCGCTGCCGCGCAGCAGGTGCGCGGCGGTCGCGAGCGCCAAGGCGTCGCCGCCCGCAACCGCGACCTGGATGTCGGCCAGCCGCTCGGGCGCGGCCAGGGTGAAGACGGGCAACAGGCGGGCCAGGACCTCGGGCCCGAGCTTCCGCAGCCCCGCGACCACGTCCCGGTCGAGGACCGGTTCGT
>JBBPYI010000070.1:0-11540 GCA_038200075.1 Mycobacteriales bacterium | reverse complement strand
TGCAGCTTGTAGCGCTCGCTGAACGGCTTGCCGATCCCCTTGAACCCCTCCGGCCAGACCCCGACCAGCTCGCCGTCGCCCAGCAGGCGCGCGGCGGCGGCAAGGCCGGCCCGCGGGGTGCCGGACTTGCGGGCCAGCGGCGCGACGATCGGCAGCCGGAAGACCAGGTCGGCGGCCAGCATCCGCAGATGCCGATGAGCGGGGTGGTGGTCCAGCAGCGCGAGCGCGGTCATGAGCGCGTCCCACGGCACCGCCCCGGAGTGGTTGGCCACGACCAGCGCGCCACCGGTGTCCGGGACGTTGTCGAGCCCGCGGGTCTCGACCCGGAACCACGAGTCGTAGAGCGGGCGCAGCGGTGGCAGCAGCAGGTGGTCGGTGAGGTCGGCGTCGAAGCCGAAGTCGTCGACGGGGTAGTCGCCGGTCAGCCGGCGACGCAGGAAGGCCAGGCCGCCGGCGAGCTTGCGGTCCAGCTCCGATGGCGTACGCCCGACCGGATCTGGGACCACCGCAGGCGCCGGGGCGGCGGCATGCAGCGGGATGACCTTGCCCAGCTCAGCCACGCAGGGCTCCTGACGTGGGGATGCGGGCGGCGGCGCCGAGCAGCATCCGCTCGGCGGTCGCGGCGGCGGCGGGCAGTCGGGTGGAGGAGGCGGTCGTGGCGTAGTCGTCGAAGGCCTGCGCCGTAGATCGCGGCGACCAGCCGAACTCGGCGTGCAGGCGGGCGACGTCGGCGACCCGGCCGTGCTCGAGGTAGCGCATCTGCTCGGGTGAGAAGTCCACGATCCCGGCGCTGCGGAAGGCCCGGGCGACCAGCGAGACGGCCGGCGACGGCACGGGCAGCGAGGGCCGGCCCAGGCGCCGCAGGGCCTGCGACAGCAGCAGGACGCCGCGGCCGCCGACGTTGAAGATGCCGCGGTGGTCCTGGACGGTGGCGCGGCGCAGCACCTCGATGCCGTCGTCCTCGTGGCACAGCTGGATGCGCGGGTCGAAGCCCAGCACGGTCGGCACCAGCGGCAGGCCCAGATAGCGGGTCAGCGGGGTCTCGATCGCCGGGCCGATGAAGTTCGTGAAGCGCAGCAGCGACAGCGCGACGTCGGGGCGGCGCCGGCCGAAGCCGCGGACGTAGCCCTCGACCTCGACGGCGTCCTTGGCGTAGCCGGACTTGGGCAGCGCGCGGGGCTCGACGTCCTCGGTGAACAGGGCCGGGTCGCGCGGCGAGCTGCCGTAGACCGCGGTGGTGGACTTCACGACCAGGCGGCGCATCGTCGGGGCCTTCTGGCACGCCGCGAGCAGCTGCATGGTGCCGATGACGTTGATCTCCTTCATCGCCGTGCGCCCGCCGGCCCCGAGCGGCGTCGCGATGACGTTCAGGTGCACGACCGTGTCGACACCGGCCTGCGCGATGACCTTGGCGATGAGCGGGTTGCGGATGTCGGCCCGGACGAACTCGGTGCGGCCGAGCGCGCCGGTCTGCTCGGACCGGGGGGCGACCGTGTCGACGCCGATCACGCGCTCGATCGAGGGGTCGGCGGCCAGCACTGCGGCCAGCCGTCCGCCGAGGTAGCGGCTGACGCCGGTGACCAGGACGACTCGCGGGCCGCTCATCGCCCGGCCATCACTTGCGGCTCCGGCGGCAGCACCACGGGCCCGGGGCCGGAGGTCAGGCGGCGCGAGATGACGAGCGGCTCGCCGCGGCCGGCGCGCAGTCGGGTTGCGGCGTTGCCCTGGTTGACCGCGATCGTGATGGTGCTGAAGGAGTCCTCGCAGACCACCAGGCGGCCGCGGTCGACCTGGCCGTAGGTCTCCAGGAACGGCACGACCAGGCTCTTGCCGCTGCAGCGCAGCTCGACGTCCTCACCGAGCACGATGCCGGCGGACTCGAGGTGGGCGCGCTCGAGGTTGAGCGTGAGGTTGCCAAAGTGGTCGACCTGCACGACCTCGCCGTGCACGTGGTCGTCCTCGACGGCCGGCGCCCGCGCGGCGAGCCGCTCGAGCTCGTCGACGTCGACGGGAGTCCCGACCTGCTCGACCGGCAGACCGGCGGCGAGCCGGGCCGCGACCGGGGCAAAGATGTCGCGTCCGCGGAAGGTCCTGGCCGGCGTCGGGTGCCACAACGAGGGGTTGTCCAGCACGTACGCCGCCGTGGCGCCGCCTGCGACCTCCCAGGCCAGCGACGTCAGCCCGTTGTCCGGGGCGACGAACGTCGACCCGTCGGCCGTACGCACCACGACGCCCCGGGTCGGACTGGCCCGGAAGGGGTCGACCATCGCAAGGTGCACCGCGGAATCGGGGAGGTACGGCATGGCGCTGGCGAGCACCGCCGCGCCCTGCTCGACGTCCTGGGGCGCGACCAGGTGCAGCACGTCGAGCACGCGCACCTCAGGCGCCGTACGCGCGATCACGCCCTTGCAGACGCCCAGGAAGGCGTCCTCGAAGCCGTAGTCGGACAGGAACGTCAACCACTGCTGGGGCACCATCGCCTCCCGGGCCGCGACTACTTCTTGTTGCGACGCTGGACGCGGGTCTTCTTCAGCAGCTTGCGGTGCTTCTTCTTGGCCATCCGCTTGCGACGCTTCTTGATGACGGAACCCACGTGCCTACCCCTGAAGTCGGTACCTGCGAAGTGTGTGAACGCCCGACTCTACCTGGGCGGCCCGTCAGCCGGTGGAGCCGAACCCCACCCGCAGGTAGTCGTCCACCGCACGCTCGGGCACCCGGAAGGACCGGCCGACCCGGAAGGAGGCCAGCTCGCCGCTGTGGACGAGCCGGTAGACGGTCATCTTGGACACCCGCATGAGCGTGGCGACCTCCGCCACGGTCAGGAACTTCATCTCGGACAGGCTCGACATTGCTTCCACCGCCATCGGCACGCGTCGCGGCCATCGGCTTCCCCACCGACGGCATCGGACACGCACGTGCTGCGTGAGAGTAGCGGTGCAGGAGTGATCGCAACAGTCGCCCGTTCGGCCCCCTCTCGACGGCGTACGGCCTACCAGGAGGTGACGTGCGCCGCCAGCGGGTCGTAGAGGTGCGGGGCGACGTTGTCATCGAGCGGGACGGTCACGATCGAGCGGCCCTCGTGCTCGGCGACGAACAACGCCGGGTCATTGCAGTCGGCCAGCCCGAGGACGTCGAGGCCGGCCTGGACGGCGACGCCGGCCCAGCCGTGGTCGGCCACGACCAGGTCCGGCGGGCCTTCCAGGCTGGCCAGCACGGCCTGCATCGGCTCGGGCGCGTGGGTGTGCAGCAGCTCGCCTCCGGAGGCAAGCACATGCACGCCGTTGATCACCCTGACGTGCCGGGGTCGGGCGCGGGCCCAGTCCGACTCGCCGTCCCACGGCCAGCTCCAGTCCGGTGTCGCGACCAGGACCTCGCAGCCGGCGGCCCGCAGCGCGCCGGCCACCGTCAGATGCAGCGCGAGCACGCCGGTGGGATGGCCGGTCGCCAGCAGCACGCGCTCGCCGCCGGCGGCGGCCTCGGCCAGGCGTACGCGCCAGCGCTCGAGCTGGGCCAGGGTCAGGTCGGGGTCGATCGTGTCGGCGCCCTCGAGATGAGCGGTGTCTGCGTCGATCCCGACCCGCTCAACCATCACTGCGACGACCTCGGCAGGTGTCCAGGCCCGCAGCGGGGTCAGGCCGAAGGCGTACTTGTCCTGTCCCTGCGCCATGCGCGCGGCGTTGCGCAGGTTGTCCTGGCGGGTGGTCGCCACCGCCCCCGCGATGCCACTGGCGACCAGGTGCGCACGGAGCTCGTCGTCCTGTGGATCGCTCACCCCTGCGCCACCATCGGGTCCAGGCCCAGGTGCGGGAAGACCGCGTTGCGGGTCTCGACCACCGCCCGGTCGGCCCCGTCGTCGACGTCCCCCGGGCCGCCCTCCCACGGCACGAAGCTCGCGGTCGCCCCGTCGGTCAGCGACGTCGGGCCGTGCTCGTCGCCGAGCCGCTGGGCGAGCTCGCGCCAGTCACCGGGGGTGGCGCCGTCGACCGGACCGCCGCCGACGACCTCGGCCAGCAGGTGCGTCCAGGCCCGCGGGACGACCTGCACCGGCTCATAGCCGCCGCCGCCGACCGCGATCCACTTGCCGCCGCACAGCTCGTGGGCCAGCTCGTGCAGCCGGCGGTAGGCGACCCGCTGCCCGTCGATGCTCATCATCAGGTGGGCCAGCGGGTCCAGGGCGTGGGTGTCGCAGCCGTGCTGGGTGAGCATGACCTGAGGGGCGTACGCGCGCAGCACCGCCGGCACCACCGCGTCGAAAGCGCGCAGCCAGCCGGCGTCCCCGACCCCCATCGGCAGCGCGACGTTGACGTTGGTGCCGAGGCCCTCGCCGGCGCCGACCTGGTCGGGCCAGCCGGTCCCCGGGAACAGCGTGCGACCGCTCTCGTGCATCGACACGGTCAGCACCCGCGGGTCGTCGTAGAACGCCGCCTCGACGCCGTCGCCGTGGTGCACGTCGACGTCGACGTACGCCACCCGGGTCGCGCCCTGCGCCAGCAGCCAGGCGATCGCAACCGCCGGGTCGTCGTAGACGCAGAAGCCCGACGCGCGGTCGCGCATCGCGTGGTGCAGGCCGCCGGAGATGTTGACCGCGTGCTGGGAGGCGCCGGTCCACACCGCCCGGGCGGCGTCGACCGAGGCTCCGGTGACCAGCGCCGCGGCCTCGTGCATCTGCGCGAAGATCGGGACGTCGCCGGTCCCGAGGCCGTACTTCAGGGACAGCCGACCCAGCAGGTCATCGGGCGCCCGCTTGACCGACGCGACGTACATCGGGTCGTGCACGAGCTGCAGCAGGTCGTCCGGGGCGCTGGTCGGGGCGGCGATCGTCACACCCGGCCGGTCCAGGATGCCGAGCTGGCGCGACAGCGCCATCGTCAGCTCCAGCCGCATCGGCCGCAGCGGGTGCGAGGGCCCGAAGTCGTAGTCGGTGAAGACCGGGTCCCAGATGATCGTCGTGCTGTCACTCATGTCGACCTCCGGTCGAACCACTCATGTCGACCTCCGGTCGAACCACTCATGTCGACTCACTCCGTCCTCAGGGCGACCACCGGGTCCAGCCGACCGGCGCGCCGGGCCGGCACGACACCGAAGAAGATGCCGACCGCCGCGCTCACCGTGAACGCCAGCGCCGGAGACCACCAGGTGATCACCGCGGGCAGCTGGTCGAAGGCCGCCGACAGCCCCAGCGAACCACCTACCCCGAGCGCGATGCCGATGACCCCACCGATCGTCGTGAGCAGCACCGCCTCGAGCAGGAACTGCAGGGTGATGTCACGCGTACGCGCCCCCACCGCCTTGCGCAGCCCGATCTCGCGGGTCCGCTCCCGCACGCTCACCAGCATGATGTTGCTGACGCCCACGCCGCCGACGAGCAGGCTGATCGCGGCGATCGCCGCCAGCACGGTCGTGAGCAGCCCCAGGATCCGCCCGACGGTCCCGAGGATCTGGTCCTGGGTGACGGCGCTGAACTCCTCGTCGGGATAGCGGTCGGCCAGCACCGACAGGGCGGTCTGGCGTACGTCCTCGATCTGCTCCGTCGACGGGGCCTTGAGGGCGAAGGCGTCCACCCGCATGTCGCCGAACAGCCGCTGCGCGGACGTAATCGGGATGTGCACCTCGTTGTCGCGGTCGGCGCCGAGCGAGGACCCGACGCTCTCGAAGACGCCGATGACCCGGAAGCGCACGCCGCCGACCGAGATCGTGCGCCCGAGCGGGTCGGCGCCGTCGAACAGCGTCGTCGCCAGGCTGCTGCCGATCACCGCGACCCGGCGGCGGGTGTCGACGTCGCTCTGGCGCAGGTACTGCCCGCGGGCGACCGGCCGGACGAAGACCTCCGGGACGGCCGGGTTGGTGCCGTTGACGGTCGCGAACGTGCTGCGGGCGCCGAAGCGGACCGTCTCACCGCTGCTGAGCGTCACGGCCACCTTGCCGGGCGTGCCCAGCGCCCGGCCGATCAGGTCGGCGTCACCGAGCTGCAGGCGGCTCTTGGTCGGCGCGCTGCCGAACTCCAGCTTGCCGGGCACGACGATGACCAGGTTGGCGCCGAGGCCGTTGACCTGGTTCTCCACCTCCTGCTTGGCGCCGGTGCCGATCGCGACCAGCACCACGACCGCCGCCACGCCGATGACGACCCCGAGCATCGTCAGCAGGCTGCGCAGCCGGTTGGCCCGCAGCGCCGTGACGGCCACCCGCCACGCCTCGGCCAGCCTCACGAAGCGGTCCTGCGCGTACGCCTCGCTGGCCTCACGTCGGTGGGCTCGAGCAGGCCGTCGCGGACCCGGATCTGGCGGCGGGCGCGGGCGGCGACGTCGAGGTCGTGCGTGACCAGCACGACGGCCACGCCCTGCTCGGCGTTGAGCCGCTCCAGCAGCGCCATGACCTCCTCGCCCGTACGGGTGTCGAGGTTGCCGGTCGGCTCGTCGGCCAGCAGCACCTGCGGGTCGCCGACCAGCGCGCGCGCGATCGCGACCCGCTGCTGCTCACCGCCGGACAGCTGCGCCGGCCGGTGGTCGAGCCGGTGGCCCATGCCGACCCGTTCGAGCGCCGCACGCGCCAACCGGCGCCGCTCGCCCCGCTTGAGCCCGCGGTAGACCAGCGGCATCGCGACGTTGTCGACCGCGCTGGTGCGCCCGAGCAGCTGGAAGGCCTGGAAGACGAAGCCGATGGTGGCGTTCCTGACCTCGGCCAGCTCGTCCTCGGTCAGCGTCGCGATGTCGCGACCGCCGACGCGCAGCACCCCGGTCGTCGGCCGGTCCAGACCGCCGAGCAGGTGCATGAGGGTCGACTTGCCCGACCCGGACGGCCCGACGATCGCGGCGTAGTCACCCTGCTCGACCGTCAGCGAGACGCCTCGCAGCGCCTCGACGGTGACCCCCTCCAGGACGTACGAGCGGGTGACGTCGACCGCCTCCAGCGCCGCCGTCACGACGTGACGGCCTGCCCGTCGCGAAGCCGGTCGGCGTCGCGCACCACCACGCGCTCGCCCTGCTCGAGCCCGGACAGCACCTCCACGACGTCGCCTCCCTGGGCGCCGAGGCGCACCTCACGGCGTACGGCGCGGCCGGACTCCACCACGAACACCGCATCGCGCCCCGCGTCGCGCAGGATCGCGGCCGACGGCACCGACAGCGCCTGCGTCGAGCTCTTGACCTGCAGGTCGACGACCGCGCTCATGCCCGGGCGCGGCCGGGGCGCGACGCCGCCGTCGGCGAGGGTTCCGGCGGCCAGTCCCAGGCGCACCCGGTAGGTGACGCCGCCGCCGGCCGTGGCGGTCGGGGCGACGTCGACGGCCTGCACGGTCGCGGGGTAGGTCGCGTCCGGTACGGCGTCGACCTCGATGGTTGCTGAGGTGCCGGGCTTGACGAGCAGCACGTCGGTCTCGTCGACCTCGGCCGTCACGCTGAGTCCGCCGAGGTCGGTGATGGTCGCCAGCGGTGCGCCGGCCGCAACCCGGCTGCCGGCCATCAGGCCCTGGGTGACGGTCGCCGGGGCGTCGGCTCCCGAGGCGCCGAGCGCCGCCGAGGCCTGACCCTGGACGGCTGCGGGCAGCCCGGCGATCAGTCCGGCCAGGCCGCTGCCGGAGGGCGCCGCGCCGCCCCCGCCCGCACCGAGGGTCACCACACCGGCGATCGGCGCGCGGACGGTGAGCGCGTCGACGGCGGCCCGGGCCGCGTCGACCGCAGCACCCGCCTGGGCGCGCTGGCTGCCGGCGACCGCCGCGAGCGCCTGCTGGACGCCGTCGGCCCCGGAGTTGACCTGCGCCAGGGCCGTACGGGCGGCGCTGGCGGCCGCGGTGTACTGCTGCTCAGCCTGCGCGACCTGCTGCTCGGCCTGCCGGCGGCGCTCGGGGTCGGGGATCTGGGCGGCCGCAGCGCGGCCGGCGGCGAAGGACTGCCGGGCGGCAGCGTCGAGCGCGTCCTGGACCGGCGACAGGTCGGCGCGCGGGACGGTCACGGCCCCGCCGGAGGCCGCCGCCTGAGCGGCGAGCGCCTGCCGTAGCCGGTCCTGCGCGGCCGGGCTGCTGAGGCGCGCGAGCACCGCGCCCTTGGAGACGGTCGCGCCGTCCTTGACCAGGACCGCGTCGACGGTCGCGTCGCTCGGCGCGGTCAGGCTCGCGACCGCCCGGGCCGCTACCGTGCCAGGCGCGTCGACGACCTCGGCGATGTCGGCGCGGCTGACCTCGGCGGTCTGCACCCGCACGTCGCCAGTGCTGCTGCAGCCGGCCAGCGCGAGCACCACGAGAGCAGGGACGACCAGGCGCTTCACGTCCCTAGCGTACGGAGGACCGGTCCACCGCGCCCGTTATGCGTCGGCGGCCAGCTCCCGGCTGCGGTCACGCGCCGCCTCGATCGCGGCGAGCATCGCCGCGCGTACGCCGTGGTCCTCCATCGTGCGGATCGCCGCGATCGTCGTGCCACCCGGGGAGGTCACCGCCTCGCGCAGCAGCACGGGGTGCTCGCCGGACTCGCGCAGCATCCGGGCGCTGCCGACGGCAGTCTGCACGATCAGCTCGGCGGCGACCGCCCGCGGCAGCCCGAGCAGGATCCCGGCGTCGATCATCGCCTCGACCAGGAAGAAGAAGTACGCCGGGCCGCTGCCCGACAGCGCCGTGACCGCGTCCTGCTGCGACTCCGGGACGCGCACGACCTTGCCGACCGGGCGCAGGAGGTCCTCGACCAGCTGCAGGTGCTCGGCGCTGGCGTGCGAGCCGGCGCTGACCGCCGACATCGCCTCGTCGACGAAGACGGGGGTGTTGGTCATGACGCGTACGACCGGCGTGCCCGCGGGCAGCAGCTCCTCGATGAGCGAGCTGGGGATGCCGGCGGCAACCGACACGACCAGTGCGCCGGGCCGCAGGTGGGCGGTGATCTCGCCGAGCAGGGTGCGCATGTCCTGCGGCTTGACGGCCAGGACGATCACGTCGGCGATCGCGACGGCCTCCTCCGGACTAGGGGTGGAAACGCCGTAGCGAGTGGCGATCTCGGCAGCGCGCTCGGGATAGCGCTCGGCGGCCAGCATCGAGGCGGCCGGCCGGCCGGAGCGCAGCAGTCCAGACAGCAGAGCCTCGCCGAGCTTGCCCACACCCAGCAGCGCGATGACGGGGGTGGTCATGACTTGCTCACCAGCGCGCGCAGGAAGAACACCAGGTTGGCGGGTCGTTCGGCGAGGCGGCGCATGAGATAGCCGTACCACTGGTCGCCGTAGGGCGTGTAGACCCGCACGGTGTGGCCCGCGGCTGCCAGCCGTTCCTGCTCCAGCGGCCGGATGCCGTAGAGCAGCTGGAACTCGAACTCCCCGGCTGTGCCGAGCGTCAGCGCTTTGTCGATCATCGCCGGGTCGTGGGTCGCCACCATCGGGTAGCCGTCGCCGGCCATGAGCACCTCCAGGCAGCGGACGTACGACGCGTCGACCTGCTCCGCGCTCTGGAACGCGACGGCGGCGGGTTCCTTGTAGGCGCCCTTGCACAGCCGGACCCGGCTGCCGGCGGTCGCCAGGGCCCGGCAGTCCTGCTCGGTGCGGTGCAGATAGGCCTGCAGCACGGCGCCGGTGCTCGGGAAGTCCTGCCGCAGCGTGGCGAGCGTCGCCAGGGTGCGGTCGGTCGTGGTGTGGTCCTCCATGTCGAGGGTGACCGTGGTGCCGGCGTCCTGCGCGGCCTCGCAGATGGTGCGGGCGCCCTGCAGCGCGAGCTCGTCGCTGATCGTCTGGCCGACGGCCGACAGCTTGACCGACACCTCGGCCCGGCCGTCCTCGGTCAGCCCGGCCTCACGCAACCGATCCAGCAGCACGAGGTAGGCCTTGACCGTCGCATCGGCCTGCCCGGCGTCGGTGGTGTCCTCGCCCAGGTGGTCCAGGCTGACGAGCAGGCCCTTGTCGGTGAGCTCCCGGCCGGCGCGTACGGCGTCCTCGGTCGCGGTCCCGGCCACGAATCGGCCCACGACGTTGCGGCTCAGCGGCGCGCCGGCGACCAGCCGCTCGACGCGGGCGTTGCGGGAGGCGGCCAGGATGACGGACCGCGGCGTGAGCGTCAGCATGGCGGCAGGCTAGCGGCGGACAGGGGGTGGCGGAGTGCGGACGTGCGACGTTCTCGTCGTGGGCTGCGGTCCGGTCGGCGCCGTGCTGGCCGCCCGGCTCGGCGCGCTCGGTCTGGCCACGGTGGCGGGCGAGCGCTCGGCGCAGCCCTCTCCCCTGCCGCGGGCGGTGGCCGCCGACGACGAGGTCGCCCGCCTGCTCGACCTGGTCGCGCCCGGGGCGCTCGCGGAGGCGGTGACCGACGTGGGCGTACGCCTGCTGGGCGCCGACCATCGGCTGCTCGGTGCCGTGGCGCTGCCCGCCGGTCCGACCGGGCACAGCGGGCTGTCGCTGTTCCACCAGCCGACGCTGGAGGCGCGGCTGCGCGTGGCCGCGGCGGTTGTCGCCGAGCTGCGCCTGGAGGTCGGGCTGACCGGCTTCGCGCAGGACGCCACGGGGGTGTCAGCGGTGCTCGAGGACGGTGCGCGAATACGGTCGCGCTGGCTGGTCGGCTGCGACGGCGCCAGCTCGGGCGTACGCCGCCGTGCCGGAATCGGCTGGCGTGGAAGGGATCTGGCCCGCCCGTGGCTGGTGGTGGATGTCGCTGGCACCGTGGATCGCCCGGCGCTGACCTACACCTGCGACCCGGCGCGCCCGCAGGTCGACATGCCGCTGCCCGGTGGTCACCGGTGGGAGTGGCTGCTGCGCCGCGGCGAGGCCACACCCGACCCGCTGCCGCTGCTCGCGCGCGACGTGGACCCGTCGTCGGTATCGGTGATCCGAGCGGTCACCTACCGCTACGGCGCGAGGCGCGCCTCGTCGTGGCTCTCCGGCCGGGTGCTGCTGGCCGGCGACGCGGCGCACACGATGCCGCCGTTCGCTGGCCAGGGCCTCGGTGCAGGCGTACGCGACGCCTGGGCGCTGGCCGACCTGCTGGCCGGGGGCGACCCGTCGGGTTATCAAGCGCTGCGCGCCCCGCACGTCGCCGCCATGACCCGGTTGTCCCTGCTGCTGGGGGCGGTCGTGGAGACCCGGTCGGCTGCTGCCGCCGGTGCCCGGGACCGCCTGCTGCGCAGCGCTTTCGCAGCCCCGGGGCTCGGGCCCTGGCTCTCCCGCGGCGGCCCGCGAACCACGTCGAGCGGGGTGCTGGACCGGGACGTGACCCGGGGACGCCCCACCCCCGGATGACCCCTTGGCTGGCGTACCCAGACTGCTCCGTCAGGCGGAGCAGTCTGGCTGCAGACCAGCTGGGGTTGGGGCGGCCCGGCGCCGAACGCGACGAGCGCGCCGCCTTTCTGTGAAGCCGCCGCCGTGGCCAGCCTGGTTCGTAACGTCCTGTCATGACGTCTTTTTCGGGTCTTTCTGTGGCTGAGCTCGCTGATGGGATCTGGGTGCGCGCGGGTCGGGTCGCTGCCGGTCAGGCCGAGCTGCTGGGCTGGATCGCGGAGTTCGACCGACGCCAGGGCTGGTGCGGTCCGGGGATGCTGTCGTGCGCGCACTGGTTGTCCTGGCGGATCGGGTTGTCATCCGGCACGGCC
>JBBPYI010000069.1:0-7627 GCA_038200075.1 Mycobacteriales bacterium | reverse complement strand
GGCGCCGGGGCGCATGACGACGACCATGGAGATCCTCCTGCAAAAGGAAGAGCCCCGGGCGGGTGCCCGGGGCTCTCGGTGTGGTCTGGGGTGCGGCTAGCGCAGACCCGACCGGGAGTCCCGGGTCGGGTAGACGTACCAGCGGCTGCGCACGAACGGCACGCTACCCCAGCCCCCGGTGCCGCCGGCTCGGACGGGTACCAGCAGGATGGGCGCTGTGACCACGCCGTTCAGCCGTCTCGGGTCCAAGAAGCGCGCCGAGGGCTTGCCCGCCGACCGACTGCCGCCCGGCCAGTACATCCCGCGGGGCTGGCCGGTGCTGCACTACGGGCCGGTGCCCAAGACCCGCGTGGACGGCTGGGACCTCAAGGTCTTCGGCGCCACCGCGTCGGGCGAGCAGACCGTCTGGGACTGGGCCGGCTTCGGGGAGCTGCCGCGTACGCAGGTGGAGGCCGACTTCCACTGCGTCACGAAGTTCTCCCTGCTGGACAGCGTCTGGACCGGGGTCTCGACCTCGGTGCTGCTCGAGCGGGTGCCGCCGGCGCCCGAGGTGACGCACGTGCTGGTCTGGGCGGAGTACGGCTACAGCGCGAACATGTCGCTCGCCGACTTCGCCGACCCGGCAGCCCTGTTCGTCACGCATCGCAACGGCGAGCCGTTGACGAACGAGCACGGAGCCCCGCTTCGCCTGGTGGTGCCGCACCTCTACGCCTGGAAGGGGCCGAAGTGGGTGCGAGGGGTCGAGTACCTCAGGGTCGACCGGCGCGGGTTCTGGGAGGAGCGGGGCTACCACAACCGCGCCGACCCCTGGCGCGAGCAGCGGTACTCCTACCAGGAGGCGCCGGGCGACGGTCCGGACTAGCTGTCGCGCAGGGCGCAGAGCAGCTCGACGTCACGGCGGTGGGCGGCGGCGTCGCCCGGGGTCTCCAGCACCACGGGTACGCCGCGGGTCGCGGGATGGCGGAACAGCTCGGCGAAGGCGTCCTTGCCGATGTGGCCGGCGCCGATCGACTCATGCCGGTCCCGGCTGGAGCCCAGCGGGTCTTTAGAGTCGTTGGCATGCACCAGGGCGTGTCGGCCCCGACCGACCGCTTTGACCAGGGCGTCGAGGGTCTTCTTCATCCCTCCGGGGCCGGCCACGTCGTGACCGGCGGCGAAGGCGTGACAGGTGTCCAGGCACACGCCGAGCAGCTCGTGGTGGTCGAGCTGGGCGAACCACGGCTCGAGGTCCTGCACCGTTGCCGCGAGAGCTTGACCGCCGCCGGCCGTCGGCTCGACCAGCACCTTCGGGCCGGCCGGGTCCGCGGCCTCGAGCACCGGCAGCAGGTGGCTGCGCAGCTGGGTGAGGGCCTGCTCGCGGTGGGCGCCGGCGACCGCGCTGCCGGCGTGCACGACGACACCGCGGGCGCCGATGGCCCGCCCACGCCGCAGCGCGTGCTCGACCGCTCCCACCGAGCGCGACAGCGTGGCCTCGGTCGGCGAGCCGAAGTTCACCAGGTACGGCGCGTGCACGTAGACCGGGACTCCAGCGGCGGCGCACTCCGCGCGAAACGCCTCGTCCTGGGCGGGGTCGCCCTCGCTGGGCGCCCACCCGCGCGGGTTGCTGACGAAGACCTGGACCGCGCCGGCACCGATCTCCCGGGCGTATGCCAGCGCCTTGGACAACCCACCGGCCACCGGGACGTGCGAGCCGACGGGGGAGGGCTTGCGGGGCGGCATCCGGACAGGTTGCCAGATGCGGGTGTTGTTGCCTACAGCACGTAGAAGGTGACCGCTGAGCCGCGCTTGACTCGGCTGCCGGCGCGCGGGCTCTGGGTGACGACCCGGCCCTGACCGTCGGGCAGGTCGAACGGCCGACCCTTCAAGCCCAGGGCCTTCAGGGCAGCCGAGGCCTCGGGACCGGTGTTGCCGCGCAGGTCGGGTACGGCGATGAGCTCGGGGCCCTTGCTGACCTGTAGGCGGACGGCGCTGTCGCGGACCGCCTGGCCGTCGGCGGGAGCCTGCGAGACCACCCGGCCGGCCCGCACCGTGTCGCTGAACACCTCGGTCGGCTCGGCCTTGAAGCCCGCGGCGTTCAGCATCGTGGTGGCATCGGCCACGGGCTTGCCCGTGACGTCGGGCACGGCAAGCAGTTCCGGGCCCTTGCTGATGACCAGGGCCACTGACGCACCCGGCCGCAGCTTCTCGCCCGACGGCGGGTCGGAGGACACCACGACCCCGCTCGGCCGGGCGTCGAAGCGGGTCGTGACGGGCCCGGCCTTCAGACCGGCGCGTTCCAGGGCGGCCGTCGCGACGTCGCGGGTCGAGCCGATGATGCTCGGGACGGCGCGGCGGTCCGGGCCGAGGCTGTTCAGCAGCACCACCGTGCCGCCCTTGCGGACCCGTCCGCTGGGGTCGGGGTTCTGGTCGATGATCTGCTGAGCGGGGACGTCCTCGTTGTAGGCCGAGGGCAGGTAGCCGACCTGCAGCCCGGCCTCGCGCAGCATCGCCTCGGCGTCGACCTTGGACAACCCCACCACGGACGGTGCGGAGGTGTAGCGGCCGAGCCCGACGTAGAGCCCCCCGGCCAGCGCCGCTGCGAGCAGCACCGACAGCGCGGCGACCCAGGCCGTACGCCGCAGCCGTCGTCGCGGAGAGGAGGTCAGGGCGGGCGGCGAGGCGACGGCGCCCCGGGGCACGACCAGGGTGGGAGAGGTCGGACGGGCCGGCGTCACGTCCTGGCGGGCCGTCCGCAGCTCGGCCAGGAACGCGCCGGCATCGAGCGGCCTGGCCGCCGGGTCGCGCCGGGTGGCGCGGACGACGAGCTCGTCGAGCGCCGCGGGCAGCCCGCCGACCAGCGCACTCGGTGCCGGGACGTCCTCGTGGACGTGGCGGTAGGCCACCGACATCGGGCTGTCGCAGGAGTACGGCGGCGCGCCGGTCAGCAGCTCGAACAGCAGGATGCCGGCGGCGTAGACGTCGGTGCGCGTGTCGGCCCGACCGTGCTCGACCTGCTCGGGCGCCAGATAGGCGACGGTGCCGATGAGCAGCCCGGTGGTGGCGGTCAGCGTGCTGGTCTCGATCGCGCGGGCCAGGCCGAAGTCGGCGACCTTGATGCGGCCGTCGTCGCCGAGCAGGACGTTCTCGGGCTTGACGTCACGATGCACCAGCCCGGCCGCGTGGGCGGCAGCCAGCGCCCGGAGCACCGGTTCGAGCAGCGCCACGGCCTTGCCGGCCGGCAGCGGCCCCTCGTCGATGATGACGTCGCGCAGGGTGCGACCCTCGATGTGCTCCATCACCAGATAGGCGGTGCGGGTCGCTGCGTCAGTGCCCTGGTCGTGGACGGCCACGACATCTGGGCTCGACAGGCGGGCAGCGGCCCGGGCCTCGCGGGCGAAGCGCTCGACGAAGTCGGGGTCCTCGGCCAGCGCAGGGCGCATGACCTTCACCGCGACGGCGCGGTCCAGCCGGGTGTCGGTCGCGACGTAGACGGTGGCCATGCCACCGCGGGCGATGGTGGACTCGAGGCGGTAGCGCCCGTCGAGCAGCATGCCGATCAGGGCGTCCGTAGGCCCGCCGACCGAGGTCTCCACGACGGCCAGTCTAGGTCGCTGACCGCCTTGTGGCGCTCAGGCGCGCTGGCCCGCGCGTGGGCGATGCGGCCGCTACCCGTTGGCGAAGCGCTTGCGCAGGATCGTGATGCTGCGGATGTAGGAACGGGTCTGCGGCAAGATGCCCTGCCGGGAGATGGACCCGGCGCCCTGGTAGTAGCCGGCGAGGGCGCGGTCGGTCGTGCCGGTGGCCCGCACGAGCTGGCGCAGCAGCAGCACCCCGGCGGTGATGTTGTCCTGGGTGTTGAGCAGGTCCAGCGTCCGGCCGTGCTGGCGGCCGAGAACCCGGGCGGTCTGCGGCAGCACCTGCATCACGCCGATGGCGTTGACCGGCGACACGACCCGCTGCTGGAAGCCGCTCTCGTGGAAGGCGACCGCGACGGCCAGCGAGGGCGAGACGCCGTGCCGGCGGGCGGTGTCGGCGACCATGCGGCGTACGGCTGCCTTGGACGGGTGACTGCGGGCCGCGAGGATCGCCCGGTTGCGGGCGACCGAGGAGCGCACCGGCTCCGAGATGCGCTTGCCCGCGTTGGTCGTGGGGGTCGATCCGACCGCCGCGCCCGGCAGCCGCAGCCGCTGCCCGACGTAGACCGTGCTCGAGCGCATCGCGTTGGCGCGCCGGATGGCGGCGCTCGTGGTGCCGGACCGCTGTGCGATCTCCGACAGCGTGTCGCCGCGGCGTACGACGTAGGTGGTGCCGGTCCGGGCGCTCGCAACTGTGCCGACGCGCAGCGTCTCGCCGGCGAGCAGCGTGGCGTTGCCCGGCAGGTCGTTGAGCCGGCGCAGCGCCGCGACCGTCGTGCCGTGGCTGCGGGCCAGGTCCCAGAGGGTGTCTCCGGAGCGCACGGTGATGACCGACGGCGCGCCTGCGGTGACGACGACGGCGAGGGCCAGGAGCGCGCCGAGCGATGTACGGCCGGCACGGCTCGTGCGACGGCGGGTGGTGCGGGTCATGACGGGGCCCCAGAGGTCGACAGCGCAAGGTGAGGGCGCTGACCGTACGCATGCGGGGCTGGTGTGACAAGTGAGGCAGGACAACACGCAAGATAACCCTGGGGTTCTCCCGATGCGGCACGACACGCCGTGGCCGGGCGGCGGCATAGGATGCTCACGTCCAGACCGGGGAGCCCGTGGACACGGGCTGAGAGGCCGGCCACCCAGCCGCCGGCGACCCGCAGCACCCGATCGGGGTCGTGCCCGCGTGGGGAGTCAGCCGTGTCAGACCTGTGGACCGTCGGTGACCTGAGCCTGTCGAGCCGGCTGCTCGTGGGTACCGGCAAGTTCCGTTCGCACGCCGTCATGCGCGCGTCGCTGATCGCCTCTGCGGCCGAGATCGTCACGGTCGCCCTGCGGCGGGTGGACCTCGACAAGGTCGGCGACGGCGGTGACGTCCTGGACTTCGTTCCCCCCGGGATGCACCTGCTGCCCAACACCTCGGGGGCGGTCGACGCCGACGAGGCCGTACGCCTGGCGCGGCTCGGCCGGGCCGGCACCGGCACGCCGCTGGTCAAGCTCGAGGTCACGCCCGACCCCCGTACGCTCGCGCCCGACCCGATCGAGACGCTGCGGGCGGCGGAGCGGCTGGTGGCCGAGGGCTTCACGGTGCTGCCCTACTGCAGCGCCGACCCCGTGCTGTGCCGCCACCTGGAGGAGGCCGGCTGCGCGACGGTCATGCCGCTCGGCGCGTGGATCGGCAGCAACCGCGGACTGCGCACCCGCGACGCGATCGAGGTCATCGGGGCGCAGGCGCACGTCCCGGTCGTCGTGGACGCCGGGCTCGGGGTGCCGAGCGACGCCGCCGAGGCGATGGAGGTCGGCGCGGACGCGGTGCTCGTCAACACCGCCATCGCCGTCGCCGCCGACCCGGTGCTCATGGCCGAGGCGTTCGCGCTTGCCACCCGGGCAGGACGGATGGGCTTCTTGGCTGGACGCGGCGCAGTCCGAGAGACCGCCGAGGCGTCCTCACCGCTGACGGGCTTCCTGTCGTGAGCGCGCCGCCCGGCGGCTTCGCCCGTCACCTCGCAGGGCTCCCGGCTGCCCGCTTCACCGGCTACGACGACGCCGACGTCACCGCCGCCCTGGCCCGGCCCGGACTGTCCGCGCTGCCCGTCCTGCTCTCACCGGCCGCGACGCCGCGGCTGGAGGAGCTCGCGCAGAGCGCCCGCGAGGCCACGCTGCAGCGTTTCGGCCGTACGGTGCGGCTGTTCGCGCCGCTCTACGTCAGCAACGCGTGCCTGTCCTCATGCACCTATTGCGGCTTCAGCAAGGGCCTGGACGTCACCCGCCGCACCCTGACCGTCGAGGAGGTGGTCGCCGAGGCCCGGGTCCTGGTCGAGCGGGGCTTCCAGCACCTGCTCCTGGTGGCCGGTGAGCACCGCCTGGAGGTCTCGGCCGACTACCTGGTGGCCTGCGTCGAGGCGCTGCGGCCCTACGTCACGTCGATCTCGGTGGAGACGCAGACCTGGAGCGACGACACGTACGCGCGGCTGGTCGCCGCGGGGCTCGAGGGCGCGGTGCACTACCAGGAGACCTACGACCGGGAGCGCTACGCCGAGACCCACCTCGCGGGCTGGAAGCGCGACTACGACCGGCGGCTGTCCTCGACCGAGCGGGCCGCCGACAGCGGGGTGCGCCGGCTCGGGATCGGCGCGCTGCTGGGGCTGTCGGCTGACTGGCGGTCCGACGTGCTGGCCGTTGCCGAGCACGCCGTCTGGCTGCAGCGGGCCTACTGGCGCACCGAGATCACCGTGTCGCTGCCGCGGATCAAGGCCTCAGCCTCCGGATTTCAGCCGCTGGTGCCCGTGTCGGACGCCGACTACGTCCAGGCGATGTGCGCGCTGCGCCTGGCAGCTCCCGAGGCCGGCATCGTGCTGTCGACCCGCGAGCCGGCTGCGCTGCGCGACGGGCTCGCCCGGATCGCCGTGACCTCGATGAGCGCGGGCTCCTCCACCGAGCCGGGCGGCTACCTTACCCCCGGGTCGGCGCAAGAGCAGTTCGCCGTCAGCGACGAGCGATCGCCCGCCGAGGTTGCCACCATGCTCGAGGCCGCCGGTTATGAGCCGGTCTGGAAGGACGCCTTCCCGTTGGGGATCGGGGATTCGGACACCGTGTCCACTTCGTGACCCGGTAGGACGTGTTTGGCCCTTGCGGTGCGATCTGTTCCAAACCTAGGTTCGCCCCTCCGGGTGACCGCCCGGGATGACCAGGTGGCCCGCACATGGGCCACAGGACCGGAGTGCAGATGCTGAGGACGAAGAGGGTTGGCGCGGCGTTGGGCGTCACGCTGGCATTGGGGCTGGGCTTGCTGCCGGGAGCAGCGTTCGCTGATCCGTCCGCCAAGCACGGTGGCAGCGACGGCCACCTGCCTGGCAAGCAGGAGAACGTCCGACTGGTCGGAGAGGCGACCGTCACGCCGCGGCCGTCGACGACCCCCCTTCCCGCGGGGACGACCAGCCGCCTGGAGGGGCGGATCGCCGACGTCAACGTCTTCGGCAACTTCGCCTACCTGGCGGCATTCCGCGAGCCGACCTGCGAGAACGGCGGGGTGTTCGTCATGGACATCACCGACCCGACCAAGCCGGTCGAGGTCCAGGACGCCTTCATCCCGGCTTCCCCGGGCACCTACGTCGGGGAAGGCGTGCAGGTCATCCAGATCGGCGCCCGCGACGTCCTGCTGTTCAACAACGAACCGTGCTCGGCCACCGAGGGCAACGGCGGCTTCTCGCTCATCGACGTCACCAACCCCCGCAAGCCGGTCCCGCTGGTCATGAACGCGGGCGACACCTCGACCGAGGGCGTCGCGACGCCGACGGCAACGATCCACTCGGTGCACAGCGTCTTCGGGTGGAACGACGGCGGCAAGTCCTACGCCGTGGCGGTCGACAACGTCGAGGACCGTGACATCGACATCTTCGACATCAGCGACCCGACCGCACCCACGCTGGTCTCGGAGACGACCTTCGTCGACGACCCGCGCGTGGTGCAGGCCGACCCGCCGAACGGCGACAGCCAGTTCCTGCACGACGCGGTGGTCAAGG